>NZ_JBHLXE010000108.1:0-286001 GCF_042432445.1 Thorsellia kenyensis
AGAACTAACAGGCATAACCAGAGAAAAAATTATCGTGGGGTATGCACTTATGTCTTGAATTCACCTAATGATTTTTTGCACTTTAATATAGAAATGGATAAACTTTTACGGTAGTTTCAGTAAATCTACCTATGATTCTGGTTTATATCCTTCTATTTCAATCTCTTTTCCATTAAATAAAAAATCAATCATTGCAGTCTCTATTAGTTTTCTATGCTCTGGGTTTGTCATTATTAGACGATTTTCATTTATCAGCATGGTTTGCTTTTTAAGCCAAAGATTCCATGCCTCTACTGAAATCTCATTAAATACTTTTTTTCCTAATTCTCCAGGATAGAATTGAAAGGACAAACCTTCAGCTTCTTTTTTTAGATATGCACAAAAAACGGTTCTGGACATAATTATTCCTTTTTTATTTTTAAACTTGCTAAATAAGTGTTAATTTCAATATCTCTACTAATTTTAATATAGGTGCAGGTAAGCCTATATCTACTTGTTTTCTTAAATCATACCAAAAAATAGATTCCTTTTCATTGATTGTATCAAATGTAGGTAGCTCATCCTTTGAAAAAACAACTGGTATAATATTTAAATGAAAATGAGTAAAGGTATGCACGAATGAGCTTATTGGGCTATGAATATTTATTTCAGTCTGCTTTAGATCACTTCCGCACCGATTAATATAATTAATGGTATCCTGCTCTGAATCAAAACTTAAAAAACTGAATAATCCGCCCCATATCCCTTGATCAGCTCTCTTCTTCATTGCAAGCTTTATTTGCTTTTTTTCATCTTTTTGATAAACAACTAAAAACCACCCTGATTTGGTTGGCTTATCTCTTTTTGGTTTTTTATTTGGATATTTATCCCAATCATAATTTGCATACGCCATACAAAGTGTATTTAAAGGACATAGATCACATTTTGGTCTACTCCTAGTACATATCATTGCCCCCAAATCCATCATAGCCTGGTTATACTTAGCAGGATTTTCTTTAGGGGTAAGTGAGTCTGTTAAACCCCATAGTTTTTTTTCAGTAATTGAATGGTTAGGTATACCGTCTACATGGAAAACTCTGGATAATACTCTTTTTACATTCCCATCTAATATAGGATGAGACAAATTCATTGATAATGATAAAATTGCACCTGCGGTAGAACGCCCGATGCCTGGCAATTGAATTATTTTCTCAATCTCATTGGGAAAGTTACCATCATACACGTCGCTAATGATTTTAGCTGTTTTATGAAGATTTCTAGCCCTAGCGTAATACCCTAATCCAGTCCAAAGATGAAGAACCTCATCAATATCAGCATTTGCTAAATCCCTTATAGTTTCAAAGCGGGCTATGAAACGGTTAAAATAATCTATAACAGTAGCCACTTGTGTTTGTTGTAGCATAACCTCTGATAGCCAAACATGATAAGGTGACTTAATAATTTGCCAGGGTAAAGATTTTCTTCCATGCAATTCATACCAATTTAATACAAAATGGCTAAATTCCGATTCTTTTATATTCATGATTTAAGGTCTAAAATAATGCCAGTTTCAATATGATCAGTATATGGGAATTGATCAAAAAGAGCTAAATGAGATATCTTATGCGTTTGACTTAAAGTTTTTAAGTTGTCAACCAAAGTTAATGGATTACAAGAGATATAAATGATTCTTGAGTAATATTGTATCATTTCAATCGATTTTTCATCAAGGCCACTTCTAGGTGGATCAACTAGCACTGTTTGACAATCTGAAAAATCATTTAAATCAATACCAGCTAGCCTATTAAATTGACGAACCCCTTTGATTGCCTGAGTAAATTCTTCCGCAGATAACCTGATTATGCTCAGATTATTGATCTGATTTACCATAATATTGTATTGAGCAATTTCTACTGAAGATTTAGCAATTTCAGTAGCAAGCACACGTCTAAAATTTTCTGCGATTGCAATAGAAAAATTACCATTACCACAATATAATTCCAATAAGGAACCTTCACTTTCTTTTGTCGCATCAAAAACCCAATCTAACATTTTTTCATTAATAACTACATTTGGTTGAGTGAATCCATTTTCAATTTGACGATAAACAAGCTTTTTATCTTTTACCTTGATTACCTCATCTACATAATCTACATCAAGAGTTATTTTTTGTTTGTGTGATCTTCCTATGATTTGTATATCAAAACCCATGTTAATTAAATCTTTTCTTAATTTTTTCGCTTTTTCAATCCATTTATCATCTAGTGCTTTATGATAAAGCAAAGAAACTAGTATTTTTCCACTCTGAGTGGACAGGTAATCAACTTGGAATAATTTAAATCTCAAAAGTTCGTTTACTTTTATTTGTTCAATTAAAATTGGCATTACTTGATTTATAAGTAAACTAGCCACAGGAAATTGCGTTAGCTTGATTTTTTCTCTTGTATTTTTATCGTACATGATGTGATATAAATCATCTCCTTCATGCCAAATTCTAAATTCAGCCCGCATTCGGTAGTTCTGTTTGGGCGATTCATATACTTTTATTTGTGGTGTTTCGAATTGAGCCAGCAATTCTTTTAAATAATTCTCTTTTTTAGATAAAGCTTCGTAGTAAGATTCCGTAGGGAGTTCCTTAAATGGCATATTTATATCCTAATCAAAATTAATGCTGATGCCTCAATTCGTATAATACCTATGTTAGAATTGCAACAACAATATAAAAAACAAAATATTTATTTCTTCACTTTAAAAGGATTCGTAATGATCAAATCTCTTTCTATCAGTAAATTAAATCAGTATACACTTATCAAAGTCTCAGGTATAGAAGCTCAAAAATATCTTCAAGGGCAAGTAACTCAAGATCTCTATAAGATGCAGACACAAACACTTTACTATGCAGCACATTGTGAACCCAAAGGCAAAGTGATAGCATTATTAATGATATGGAAGCAAAATGATGATACTTTTTTTTATATTTTGCCTAAATCTCTAGAAGAATCACAGCTAAAAGAAATTAAAAAATATGCTATATTTTCTAAAGTCTCTTTTGAAATTCAACCAGAAACTTCATTTCATTTTCTTCACTTAGACAATGTATCACTTAGTGATAAAGAGAGGATTCAAGCCCTTTTAGCTAACTTTTCTACGTCCATAGAAACTCAAAAAGAATATAATAGTACTAATACTTTATTAAACAATGGAAAGTTTCATTTCTCTTTAGGTGATAATAACGATTTTATTATTATAAACTTTTCAGATGATGATAACTTTTTTGCTGAATTATCTAAACTCAATTATACGATTTCCACTTGTGATTCCTCTTTATTTGAAAAAACACAAATTGAAAGAGGTATTCCCCAATTGAGCTTGGTTACATCTCAAGAGTTTTTACCCCAAGCTTTAAATATCCAAGCGCTTAATGCTATAAGTTTTTCGAAAGGTTGTTATACAGGACAGGAAATGGTTGCTAGAGCTAAGTATAGAGGTGCGAATAAAAGAGCCCTTTATTACTTAAAAGGTACAAGCAGTGTTAGCCCTGAAATTGGATCTAACTTACTGATGAAGCTTGGAGAAAATTATAAAGAAACAGGAAATATAATCTCTTTTGTAAAAGAAAAAAACGAAATTTTTATCCAAGTGGTTTTAAGCAATAGATTAGAGGAAAACAGTGAATTTAAAATAATTGGTTGTGATGATAGTCAATTATTTATACAAAAACTACCTTATGATTTAGAGTGAAATTTACAATTTTAAATTCTTTTTAAACTTATAAACTAGATTTTAAAAAGGTTACCATTAAGAAATCTATATTTAATTCAGATTTTTTAACACAGTTTTGCTGAGCAAACCTGTCAACTTCAAAGAAGTTTGAGGTGGCAGATGAATTTATAGTAGTGAGAAATCTCCTGCCAATGGAGCCGAGTAATCGTGTGCAAGAGAAAAGGAGAGAAACTATTTGCACTGGTGTCTCCTTTGCTGGCTGAAAGTGAAATGAAGGCTTAAGATGTGAACAGTATGATAGAAGTAGGTAGAAAAATCATTAGTAGATTACTTTATGGCTAGAACGCTGATGACTTCTATTGAAATAATTACCAAAGTTTATGAGTAATAAAAAAATAGAAATAACACGAGATTGAATATGCAAGAAAAACACACACCTTGCATATCTAGATAACGTCTAAAAGAATGTTTGATATTTACTAGCATGAGCCGTATACGAGGTCCGTACGTAAGATTTTGTGAGAGGGATAAGACGGTAAGGCCTTAACCTACTCGATAAATAAATTTGACTAGTAAAATAGGCTAAATAATAAAGTGCTTTAATTAGATTTACAAAACTACTGCATCTCCTTTTCTATTAATAGCATTAGGATATGAATTACTTTAATGTGTATTTCCTGAATTCTATCTGCGTAACCAAAATGAGGAACACGAATTTCAATATCAGCAGAACCTGCCATTTTACCGCCATCTTTTCCAGTCAAAGTGATGACCTTAATTCCTTTACTTCTCGCAGCTTCAATAGCTTTTATAATATTTATTGAATTACCTGAGGTAGATATAGCTAATAATACATCGCCTTCTTTACCTACGCCTTCAATAAATCTGGAAAAAATAGAATCAAAACCAAAATCATTACCTACACATGTCGTATGGCTAATATCAGATATTGCGATAGCAGGGTAAGCAGGTCTATTTTCTCTATACCTGCCAGTTAATTCTTCAGCAAAATGCATAGCATCGCAATGAGATCCCCCATTACCACATGACATTACTTTTCCACCCGCTTTGAAACACTCAGCTATCATAATTGCTGCATTTTCAATAAGTTCAAGAACGTTTTCAGTAGATAAAAAATTATCTAATAACGTGTGTGCTTCTTTAAGCTCTGATTGAATAATGTCTTTGTAACGAAAACCCATCTTAAACTCCTTTAGCTATTTTTCATTAAATGCATTGTATAAAGCAATTGTTGCTTCATGATATTTTATATCTTCAGCAATCTTATTTATCATTGCATTGTATGATTCAGCTAACTCTTTTGATTTAAAATTAGGAATACCCTGAACATAAGTAATATTGGCTTTATTTTCATTTAGGAACAATCCTAATTGATTAACATTTTTTGTTAAAGTAACTAAGCCATCTATATTTTCAAGTAAAGGATCAGCCCTTAAAGTAATTAATTTTTCTATTGCTGGAGTCATTACTGCATTTAAATCTTCCGGAAATGATTTTTTTGACAGCTTACTTAGCGTATCACTTTTTAAACTTTCAATATCACTTTTTAAAAAGAAAATTTTAGTTAAATCCTCACTTAAAATAGGCTGTAAAGCGATATAATCTTCGGTCACTTTAATTTGAGACAAATGCTCCATTAAAGGATTAAAAGATCTTTCTGTTATTTCATTAAATCGTTTAGTGAAATTAAAAATCGCTTCATAATCTTGGCTATACTCCCCAAATTTTTCTTTCTGATCTTCACTTAATTCAGGTAATTCATAGCCGACTCTTAAAACGGTATTTTCAACATAATTTTTAAATTCTGCCCTTTGCTTAACTTCAGGATCGCTACATGCACTAATATAAAATAATGTAGATAATAAAGTAGTTACGAGTAATACACGTTTAACATGGCCATTTATTTTCATTAAATAATCCTATAATTAAAGAAATAATATAACTTCATCTATTGTAATAACGAAATATCAGCAATATGCAAAAATAAGTTTCTTAATTGGTTTAATAATCTTAACCTATTTGCTCTTACTTCAAGATTTTCATCCATTACCATTACTTTATCAAAAAATTCATCGATATTATGTCTCAATTCTGCAAGTTTAATTAAAGCTGATTGATAATCATTATTATCAAATAAAGGCTTTAATTCATCATTAATGACTACTAAATGAGCCGCTAATCTGTTTTCTTCAAGTGAAGAGTATAAAGAGGCTTTAGGTAATTCTGTTACGTCAATATCAATTTTAGAAAGTATATTTGATACGCGTTTATTAGCTGCTGCTAAAGATTCCGCTTCTTCAAGTGTTCTAAAATGTGTAACAGCTTTAACTCTTTTATCAAAATCAACAGGATAAGTAGGTCTTCTAGCTAAAACAGCTTGAATAGTATCTACTTTAAATCCAGCCTCTTGATACCAAGCTCTAAATCTACCTAACATAAATTCAATGATTTCTTCTTTAGCTTTTAAATTAGATAGTTTATCGCCATAAAGATCAATAGCCCATTGTGTAATTACTTCTAAATCAAGAGGTAATTCTTTTTCTACTATTATTCTTAATATACCGAGCGAAGCTCTTCTTAATGCAAAAGGGTCTTTATCTCCTTTTGGATGTTGACCAATTCCAAAAATTCCAGCTAGTGTGTCCATTTTTTCAGCGATAGCGACTGATAATGAAATTAAATTACTAGGTAAGATATCTCCAGAGAATTTCGGTAAATATTGTTCTTTAATCGCCAAAGCAACAGATTCATTTTCACCATCATGTAATGCATAATGCATACCCATTACGCCTTGCGTTTCAGTAAATTCAAAGACCATATTAGTTAATAAATCACATTTTGATAATAATCCGGCTCTATAAGAAAGCTTAGGATCAGCACCAATCTTTTCAGCAATTTTTTCACTTAAGGCAGCAATTCTTTCACTTTTTTCTTTTAATGAACCTAATTGCTGTTGAAAAAGAACAGAAGATAATTTAGGTAATCTGTCTGCTAGTTTAATTTTTTTGTCTGTTTCGAAGAAAAATTCAGCATCTGATAATCTAGGTCTAACCACTTTTTCATTACCAGCAATAATTTGTGCAGGATCTTTTGATTCAATATTACTTATAAAAATAAAATGTGGGGACAGCTTTCCTGTATTTTTTTCATAGACAGGAAAATACTTTTGATCTCCTTTCATCGTATGAACAAGCGCTTCAGGTGGAACAGATAAAAACTTCTTTTCAAATTGAGCAGTTAAAATGACAGGCCATTCTACCAAAGAAGTCACTTCTTCTAATAGTTCTTCACTTATATCTGCTATAGTATTTAAATTATCAGCAGCATTAATTACCCCATTTTTTATGATCATTTTGCGAGTTTCAAAGTCTGCTATCACAAAGCCAACATTTTTTAATTGAGTTTCATACTCATCAGCGTGATTTAGAGTAATTTTAGTTTGTCCCATGAATCTATGGCCACAAATAATATTATTTGATTTAATGCCTAAAACAGTTCCTTCAATTATTTCATCATCAATCATTAAACAAACTGTATGTACAGGTCTAACAAATTGTGTATCATGATTCCCCCATCTCATTAATTTTGGGATAGGTAATTGGTTTAATGCTTTATTAACAAAATCAGGAATTAAGCTTTTAATATTTTCCCCTTTAATTAAAGATTCATGAATTAACCATTCACCCTTATCTGTTTTTAAAGTTTTAGCTTGATTGATTTCAATACCACATCCTTTTGCCCAACCTAAGGCAGCAGAAGTAGCTTTACCATCTGCATCATATGCTTGACTAATTGCAGGTCCTCTTTTTTCAACTATTTTATCTTTCTGATTTATTTCAATTTCAGTAAATAAAACAGCTAAACGTCTTGGTGCAGCAAAATATTTCGATTTTGTAAAATTTATTCCTGCGTCTTTAAATAAACTATTAAGATTATCTTGAAAAGTCATTCCTAATTTTTTAAGTGCTTTAGGAGGTAATTCTTCTGTTCCAATTTCTATTAATAAATTTGCATGTGTTTTCATAATAAAATTTCTTTTTTAATAATTCTAATACTAGCAATAAGCAAAAATAATCGTTTAATATTATAAAATGATTATTTTGCACAAAGAGGGAAACCTAATGCTTCTCTAGAAGCATAATAAGCTTCAGCAACTGATTTTGTTAATGTGCGTATTCTTAATATGTATCTTTGACGCTCTGTAACAGATATTGCTTTTCTTGCATCTAAAAGATTAAAAGTATGTGCAGCTTTTAAAATTCTTTCATAAGCGGGGAGAGGTAAGGGTTTATCTAATTCTAATAAATATTTAGCTTCTTTTTCATATTGTTCAAAACAAGTAAATAAAAAGTCAACATCAGCATATTCAAAATTATAAGTTGATTGTTCAACTTCATTTTGATGATAAATATTACCATAAGTAGTTTTTCCAAAAGGACCATCACTCCAAACAAGATCATAAACACTATCTACACCCTGTATATACATTGCAAGTCTTTCTAGGCCATAAGTTATTTCACCTGTTACAGGTTTGCATTCTAATCCACCCACTTGCTGAAAATAAGTAAATTGGGTAACTTCCATTCCATTCAACCAAATTTCCCAACCTAGTCCCCAAGCACCTAAAGTAGGATTTTCCCAGTTATCTTCAACAAAGCGAATATCATGTATCAAAGGATCGATACCTAATGCTTTAAGTGAACCTAAATACAGTTCTTGAATGTTATCAGGTGATGGTTTAAGAATAACTTGAAATTGATAATAATGCTGCAATCTATTAGGATTTTCTCCATATCTTCCATCAGTTGGTCTTCTTGAAGGTTGAACATAGGCTGCTGCAATAGGTTCTGGTCCTAATGCTCTTAAACAAGTTATAGGATGTGATGTTCCTGCACCAACTTCCATATCTAGTGGTTGCACAATAGTACAACCTTGATTAGCCCAATAATCTTGTAATGTAAGAATTAAACCTTGAAAAGTTTTAGTATTAAATTTTTGCATAATTTTAAAGTCTTAAATGGCTTAAAGTGTAATTTTAGATGACCATACATAGTGATTTACTATGAATGAATTGAATATTTTCTTAAGTATAACGTTTTCAGTTTAAAGTTTCAGTTTTTTTTCATTCTTCTTATCTATTTTAGTATTCTGCAAGATTAATTTCATATTCTGGAGTTACTAATATTTAATCTTTTTATTTTTTTTTATTTTTTTTATTATTACATAGTTATAAATCTGTTTATAACTCATTTTTACTATTAAATTTCAATAACTTAAACTTGTTTTTATCTGTGTATAACAAAGGAATTACACATATATTTCATGTTTATAACAGTTATTTTTATCCACATACTAAAAAAATGTTAAAGTTATCAACATAAAATCGAACTGGTTACTGACAAGTTGTACATACATTTTTTGATTAACTTTTAATAAGTCTAATTTTAAAAAAATTTTAATTTAAAAGATGTGAGTAAACTATGTATTCAGTTGTTATTAAGTTGTTTAAAAAATTAAAGCTATTTGTTCATGTGAATAAATAGCTTGGTTATCCCTATCATTTACACAGCTAAAAAATGAGTTATAAACATGAAATATTTTACTTAAGTTAATGAATTTAAAATTATATTAAAGTTTATCCACAGAAAAAAATTAACTAATAATAAAAAAAATAAAAAAGAAAAAACCTTTTTAATAAATACGTTAAACATTTCGTGAAATTGAATATAAAATCTGCAATTTTTACTAGCAATAGAATGTCTATATAATTTTAAAAATATTTACTATAAAAAAATCACTTAGTAAAGTAACTTAATGAATTTAAAGTAATAATAGAATAAAAGGTACTTAAACCAATTAAATTAAAATATTAGAAATGTTGTTTAGATAACAAAAAAATCTTTAATATTAACTCTGTATCTTTTTATAGTTAAAACTCATCTTTTAAATCTAAAAATAGAATAAAAATTCACTTTAAAGTAAAGCCATATTTGGTTATGATAAACAGTTAACTTAACTTAATTTTTAAAATTTAAATGGGATATTTATAAATACCATTTTTAGAAAGGTTTATACCAAGGATTACGTATGTATTATCCAGAAAAATTTGATGTCATTGTTGTTGGTGGAGGTCATGCAGGCACAGAAGCCGCAATGGCAAGCGCAAGAATGAACTTAAATACATTATTATTAACTCATAATATTGATACATTAGGCCAAATGTCATGTAATCCTGCTATTGGTGGGATTGGGAAAGGTCATCTTGTAAAAGAAATTGATGCTATGGGTGGTTTAATGGCTAAAGCTATTGATCATTCTGGCATTCAATTTAGAATTTTAAATAGTAGCAAAGGGCCTGCTGTACATTCTACTCGCGCACAAGCAGATAGAGTGCTTTATAAACAATACGTTCGTCAAGCATTAGAAAATCAAAAAAACTTATCTTTATTTCAACAACCTGTAGATGATTTGATTATTGAAGGAAATAAAGTAACAGGAGTGAAAACCCAAATGGGTGTTATTTTTACTGCTAAAACCGTTGTTTTAACAGTAGGGACATTTTTAGATGGAAAAATCCATATTGGTATGGAAAATTATAGTGGTGGGAGAGCTGGTGATCCTCCTGCAATAACGTTATCTAGAAGATTGAGAGACTTAAATTTAAGAACGGATAGATTAAAAACAGGAACACCGCCTAGAATTGATGCAAGAACAATTGATTTTAGTCAGTTGGGTATTCAAGGAGGAGATGATCCTTTACCCGTTTTTTCATTTATGGGTAAACGTGATGATCATCCAAGACAAATTCCTTGTTACATAACACATACAAATAATAAAACTCATGATGTAATTAGAGCAAACCTAGATAGAAGTCCAATGTATGCAGGAATTATTGAAGGTGTAGGTGCAAGATATTGCCCATCAATTGAAGATAAAATCATGAGATTTGCTGATAAAGATTCACACCAAGTTTTTTTAGAACCTGAGGGATTAACAAGTAATGAAATTTATCCTAATGGAATCTCAACAAGTTTACCATTTGATGTACAATTACAAATTGTCAGATCATTACCAGGCTTAGAAAATGCTTATATAATGCGACCTGGTTATGCTATTGAATATGACTATTTTGATCCTAGAGATTTAAAACCTTCACTAGAAAGTAAATTCATTGAGGGGTTATTTTTTGCTGGGCAAATTAATGGTACTACAGGGTATGAAGAAGCAGCTGCACAAGGGTTAGTAGCGGGTATAAATGCAGCTAGAATGGTACAAGGAAAAGATGCTTGGATTGTAAGAAGAGATCAAGCGTATATTGGTGTTTTAGTAGACGATTTATGCACTTTAGGAACCAAAGAACCATACAGAATGTTTACTTCAAGGGCTGAATATCGCTTAATGTTGCGTGAAGACAATGCTGATGAAAGATTAACGCCTATTGCCTATGAAATGGGGCTCATAAATGAAAATAGATGGGCAAGATTTAATATAAAAATGGAAAAAATTGAGGCTGAAAAAGCACGAATTAAATCTATAATGATTCACCCTTCTATGAAAGATATAGAGACATTTAATCAACTTTTATCAGCGCCACTTACTAAAGAAGCGACGGGCGAAGAGTTACTTAGAAGACCAGATTTAACTTATAATAAATTAACAAGTCATCATTATTTCTCTCCATCAATCAATGATACTGAAGTTGAACTACAAGTTGAAATTCAAGCTAAGTATCAAGGTTATATTGTAAGACAGAAAGAAGAAATAGAGCGACATGAAAGGAATGAGAACACTGCATTACCTTTAGATATTGACTATAACGATATTAAAGGTCTTTCAAAAGAAGTTATTAGCAAACTTAATGATCATAAACCAGTATCTATTGGTCAAGCATCAAGAATATCAGGTATTACACCTGCAGCAATATCAATTCTTTTGGTTTGGCTAAAAAAAAATGGGTTGTCTAGAAAGTTAAAAGATGAGTCATTAGATAATAAATAAATAAATAAATAACTTTTTTATTGTTATTGGAGTCACTGTGCAGGAAAAATTAAAGACGCTTATAAATGAGGCGCGTATTGAAGCGACAGATTCCCAAATTAATTTATGGATCGAGTATGTTCAACTTTTGGATAAATGGAATAAAGCATACAACCTAACTTCAGTAAGAAATCCTTTAGATATGCTTAATAAACATATCTTGGATAGTCTATTAGTTACCCCTTTTTTAAAAGGCAATAAAATAATTGATGTAGGAACAGGACCTGGATTACCAGGGATTGTACTGGCTATTTTTTTTCCTGAAAAAAATTTTGTTTTATTAGACAGTTTAGGTAAAAGAATCAGATTTTTGAAAGAGGTAATATTAAAGCTAGAGTTAAACAACGTAGAAATTGTTCAATCAAGGGTTGAAGAGTTTAGACCTAATGAATTATTTGACAGCGTAATAAGTAGAGCATTTGCTTCTTTAAAAGATATGATAACTTTATGTTCTCATCTTCTTGATGAAAATGGAACTTATTATGCAATGAAAGGCTTATATCCAGAAGATGAAATAGAGGCCATCTTTGCATTAGGGTTTCATGATTTAATAACAAAAGACTTAACTTTTTCCGCTAGTGACGTAAAAAGGCATCTTGTTATGATAAAAAAGTGATTAAGTCACTAAAAATAACAAAAAGTTATTCAAATTTCTTCAAAAAAAAGTCATAATAGAAGTTAAAGTAAATTTATGTTAGTTTTAAAGTAAAAATCAAAAAGTATATCTATGCTTAAATCGAAAAAATTATCACTGACTTAGAGCATTATGTACTTATAAAAAATATTTTTTTGGCAATAGAGGATATCTCGCATAATGGTTAAGCCATTTGTTTTAAAGGAAGTAGGAATTAATTTTTTATTATCCTTTTTGGTTTCATGCGTGGTGTTTTTTTTTGACATCAATAGTGCATGGGCTTTGTTGTTAGGGGCTCTTGCTTATAACCTACCTAATGGATTAAATATCTTGATAGGCTGGGGATATGATAAACAACAATATATGTTTAAAGGAATAGCATTGAATCTTTTTTTTGCTATGATGTTTAAATATATTATTGTTATTTTTATTTTTGTATTAAGTATCAGTTATTTAAAACTCCCTTTTTTTCCTCTTATGTCAGGGTATTTTTTAGGGCTGATATTCCAAGTTGGTTATAGTTTGTTTGTTACTTAATCAATTACATTTTTGATGTGTTTTATTATTAATATTTGAATATAAAGGTTGCTTAACTATGTCTTCTGTCATTGAAACGCCTCAAGATTATATTGAACATCATCTCAGTCATTTAAATCTAAGCGCTGAAGGTTTGAATGTTGGAGATGCTACTTTTTGGTCTATAAATTTAGACTCAATGTTCTTTTCTATTTTTACTGGCTTACTTTTTTTAATTATTTTTAGAGCAGTCGCAAAAAAGGCAACTTCAGAGGTTCCTGGTAAATTACAGTGTGCTATAGAAATGATTGTCGGATTTGTCGATAACAATGTTAAAGACATGTATCGTGGAAAAAGTAAGTTGATAGCTCCTCTCGCTTTGACTGTATTTGTCTGGGTTTTATTGATGAATGCATTAGACTTAATCCCTGTCGATTTTATACCGCATTTGGGTACTTTAGCTGGATTACCAGCATTGAGAATTGTACCTACTGCTGATGTAAACGTGACTATGTCTATGGCTTTTGGCGTATTTTTCCTAATTATTTTTTATAGTATAAAAATGAAGGGAATTTTAGGCTTTACTAAAGAATTGACGTTACATCCATTTAACCACCCAGTTTTTATTCCTATCAACTTAGTTCTTGAATTAGTTGCTTTAATCTCTAAGCCTATTTCATTAGGACTACGTTTGTTTGGAAACATGTATGCGGGTGAGTTAATCTTTATCCTTATTGCAGCCCTTTTACCTTGGTGGTCTCAGTGGTTGTTAAGCTTGCCTTGGGCTATATTTCATATTTTGATTATAACCCTTCAAGCATTTATCTTTATGGTGCTCACGATTGTTTACTTATCAATGGCGTCTGAAGAACATTAGATATAAATCGCTGTTATTTTGAAATTGTTTTATTAACATTTTAAAAAACGACGGTTTAATTTTTTTGTGGTTTTTTTGTAGTTTTTTATTTTAACTTTAACATTTATTGGAGATTTTCATGGATACTATTTATTACGTTGTTGCTGTTATGCTTGGTTTAGCGTCTGTTAGTGGTGCTATTGGTATCGCTATTGTTGGCTCAAAATTTATAGAAGGTTCAGCTCGTCAACCTGACTTAGTCCCTTTACTTCGTACACAATTCTTCATTGTAATGGGTCTTGTCGATGCTATTCCTATGATTACAGTGGGTATTGCACTTTATGTTCTTTTCGTTATCGCACCAGGATTCGTACCTGTAGCTTAATACAAGTAAAAGCAAAATTTAAATTTGTATTAAGTTGGATCAGATAATGCCAATGCATTATATGAATTTTTGGAATTTGTAAAGTAACGATTAATGAGGTAGTGCCTTGTGGATATAAATTTAACCATCCTCGGACAAGCCGTCTGTTTCGTCCTTTTCGTTCTTTTTTGTATGAAGTTTGTATGGCCACCAATCATTGGGGCTATAGAAAAACGTCAAAAGGAAATTGCTGATAGTTTAGCTTCTGCTCAACAAGGTAAACAAGAAATGGAGCAGGCTAAGGCTGAAGTGTCTGGGCAGATTAAACAAGCTAAAGAAGAAGCTTTAGCTATTGTTGAACTTGCAAATAAGCGTCGCTCTCAAATTATTGAGGAAGCTCAATTAGAAGCTGAAAAAGAGCGTAGTAGAATACTACAACAAGCTCAAGCAGAAATTGAAGCAGAACGTGTTAAAGCGAGAGATGAACTTCGCAAAAAAGTGGCTCTTTTGGCTATTGCTGGTGCTGAAAAAATCATTGAGCGTTCAATTGATGAATCAGCGAACAGTGATATCGTCGACAAAATTGTTGCTGAACTTTAAGGGAGATTGGGCGTATGTCTGATTTAATAACTATAGCCCGGCCTTATGCTAAAGCTGCTTTTGAATTTGCCAATGAAAAACAACTGGCTGGTGATAATAACGCAATAGCTCATTTTGAATCTATGCTTCTTTTTGCTTCTGAAGTGGCAAAAAATGATGATATAGCCAAAATGCTGACAGGCTCTCTTTCATCAGAAGAGTCAGCAAATTTGTTTATTAAAATTTGTGGCGATACGCTTTGTGATTCTGGTAAAAACTTAATTAAAGTCATGGCAGAGAACCGTCGCTTACTCGCCTTACCAGAAGTATTTACTGAATTTGAACGCTTGAAAAAAGAGAGCGAAGGTTTAATCGATATAGAAGTCATTTCTACTAGTGAATTAAATTCCTCTCAACAAGAATCAATTAAAAATGCAATGGAAAAACGTTTATCTTGTAAAGTTAAACTCCATAGCAAAATAGATGCTTCTTTAATAGGTGGCCTAGTAATTAGGGCTGGTGATTTAGTCATAGATAGTAGTATTCGTGGGCGATTAAATCGTCTGACCGATGTCTTACAGTCTTAAGGGGACTGAAGTATGCAATTGAATTCCACAGAAATTAGTGAACTGATTAAGCAAAGAATTGCTCAGTTCAATGTCGTGAGTGAAGCACGCCATGAGGGAACCATTATTTCTGTAAATGATGGCATTATTCGTATTCATGGTTTAGCTGATGTTATGCAAGGGGAGATGATAGCTCTCCCAGATAATCGTTATGCAATTGCCCTTAATCTTGAAAGGGATTCTGTAGGTGCAGTTGTAATGGGTCCTTACGCTGATCTAGCAGAAGGAATGAAAGTACAATGTACAGGTCGTATTTTAGAAGTTCCGGTAGGTCGTGGACTTTTAGGACGTATTGTTGATACATTAGGACAACCTATTGATGGCAAAGGGCCCATCCAGAATGATGGCTTTTCACCTGTCGAAGTAATAGCGCCTGGTGTTATTGATAGACAATCAGTTGATGAGCCTGTACAAACAGGTTATAAATCTGTTGATGCTATGATTCCGATTGGTCGTGGTCAACGTGAATTAATAATCGGTGATAGACAAACAGGTAAAACTGCTTTAGCAATTGATGCAATAATTAATCAAAGAGATTCTGGGATTAAATGTATCTATGTTGCTATTGGACAAAAAGCATCAACCATCTCTAATGTGGTTCGTAAATTAGAAGAGCATAATGCTTTATCAAACACTATCATTGTAGTTGCTTCTGCTTCTGAGTCAGCTGCTCTTCAATACCTAGCACCTTATTCCGGTTGTGCTATGGGTGAATATTTCCGTGATCGTGGTGAAGATGCGCTAATTGTTTATGATGATCTATCTAAACAAGCAGTAGCTTATAGACAAATATCACTTCTTCTTCGTCGTCCACCAGGACGTGAAGCTTTCCCTGGTGATGTATTCTATCTTCATTCTCGTTTACTTGAGCGGGCAGCTCGTGTAAATGCCGATTATGTTGAGAAGTTTACCAAGGGTGAAGTAAAAGGTAAAACTGGTTCATTGACGGCATTACCAATTATTGAAACTCAGGCAGGTGATATTTCTGCATTTGTTCCAACCAACGTAATTTCAATTACTGATGGACAAATATTCTTTGAAACTAACTTATTCAACTCAGGTATTCGTCCTGCAGTCAATCCAGGTATCTCGGTTTCACGTGTTGGTGGCGCTGCACAAACTAAAATCATCAAAAAATTATCAGGTGGTATTAGAACAGCACTAGCCCAGTATCGTGAATTAGCTGCATTTGCTCAATTTGCATCAGATCTAGACGATGCTACACGTAAACAACTTGATCATGGTCAAAAAGTGACTGAGTTGTTAAAGCAAAAACAATATGCGCCAATGTCTGTTTCAAGACAAGCCATTTTGCTCTATGCAGCAGAAAAAGGATTTTTAGATGATATTCCTGTTGAAAAAATTGTTGCTTTTGAAGCCGCTTTGATGCATTACATTGATACAGCTCATTCTGATTTTATGGCTGAGATTGATAAAACAGGTAATTATAACGATGAAATAGAAAATCAATTTAAAGAGATTATTTCATCTTGTAAAAAAACATCTAATTGGTAATTGAGTGATACGCCTATACGGCGTATCAATATTATTTATTTAGTCTTAAGGATAGGCAATTATGGCCGGAGCAAAAGAGATACGTTCTAAAATTGCAAGTGTGAAAAATACCCAAAAAATCACAAAAGCAATGGAAATGGTAGCTGCTTCAAAAATGCGTAAATCTCAAGAACGCATGGCTGCTGGTCGCCCTTATGCTGAAATGATTCATCGTGTTATCAATCACGTAGTCAAGGGCAATCTTGAATATAAGCACCCTTATTTAGAAGACCGCGCTCAAAAAAGAGTAGGATACATTATTGTTTCTACAGATCGTGGTTTATGCGGTGGCTTAAATGCAAATTTGTTCAAAAGTGTATTAGTTGATATTAATGAGAAAATTTCAAAAGGCATCAAGGTTGACGTAGCTTTAATTGGATCTAAAGCCGTAAGTTTTTTTAGTTCTATTAAAGCAAATATTGTCGCTCAAAACACAAACCTAGGTGATGCGCCTAAATTGGAAGATCTTCTAGGTTTAATTGAAGTCATGGTCAATAAATTTGATGAAGAAAAAATTGATAAAGTTTATTTAGCTCATAATAAATTCATCAATACCATGTCTCAAGAGGCTATCTTAACGCAACTATTACCTATTATTCCTGATGAAGAGATACAATGTGATAAAGAAGTAAAAAATACACCGTGGGATTATTTGTACGAACCAGATCCTAAAGTGTTGTTAGATTTACTTATTCGTCGTTTTGTTGAATCTCAGGTTTATCAAGGTGTTGCCGAAAATTTAGCGAGCGAACAAGCAGCGAGAATGATAGCTATGAAAGCTGCAACAGATAATGCTGGTGAGATGATAAACGAATTACAATTAGTTTATAACAAAGCTCGTCAGGCAAGTATAACGCAAGAATTAACAGAAATTGTGTCAGGTGCCTCAGCGGTTTAAGGCTGATAATCATTAGCCTTGACAAGGTTAACGCATAAATTTAGAGGATATAAAATGGCTACTGGTAAAATTATCCAGATTATAGGTGCTGTTGTTGACGTAGAATTCCCTCAGGATTCAGTCCCAAAAGTCTATAATGCACTTGAAATCGAAGGGTTTTCTGAAAGGTTAATCTTAGAAGTTCAGCAGCAATTAGGTGGTGGAATCGTTCGTTGTATCGCTATGGGTACGTCTGATGGTCTACGTCGTGGATTAGTTGTTAAAGATTTGGGTCACGTAATTGAAGTTCCTGTAGGAACTGAAACATTAGGACGTATCATGAATGTCCTTGGTGATCCTATTGATATGAAAGGTCCTATTGGTGAAAAAGAGCGTTGGGGAATACACCGTGCTGCACCAAGTTATGAAGAATTAGCTAACTCACAAGAATTGTTAGAAACTGGAATCAAAGTTATTGACTTAGTCTGCCCTTTTGCTAAAGGTGGTAAAGTTGGTTTATTTGGTGGTGCCGGTGTTGGTAAGACAGTAAATATGATGGAATTAATCCGTAATATTGCTATCGAGCATTCAGGTTATTCAGTTTTTGCTGGTGTAGGTGAGCGTACTCGTGAAGGTAATGACTTCTATCATGAGATGAATGATTCTAATGTACTTGATAAAGTATCTTTAGTTTATGGTCAAATGAATGAACCACCTGGTAACCGTTTACGTGTTGCTTTGACCGGTCTTACAATGGCTGAAAAGTTCCGTGATGAGGGTCGTGATGTTCTATTATTTGTTGATAACATCTATCGTTACACACTTGCTGGTACCGAAGTATCGGCTCTTTTAGGTCGTATGCCATCAGCGGTAGGTTACCAACCGACTCTTGCAGAAGAAATGGGAGTGTTACAAGAGCGTATCACTTCGACTAAAACAGGATCAATTACATCGGTTCAAGCCGTTTACGTTCCTGCGGATGACTTAACAGATCCATCTCCTGCTACAACCTTTGCTCACTTGGATGCAACCGTTGTTTTAAGTCGTCAAATCGCATCTTTAGGTATTTATCCTGCAGTTGATCCATTAGATTCTTCAAGCCGTCAATTAGACCCATTAGTTGTTGGACAAGAACACTATGATACTGCTCGTGGAGTGCAAACAATACTTCAAAGATATCAAGAGTTGAAAGATATCATCGCTATATTAGGTATGGATGAATTATCTGAAGATGATAAGTTAGTCGTATCAAGAGCTCGTAAAATTCAACGTTTCTTATCTCAGCCTTTCTTCGTTGCTGAAGTATTTACCGGTTCGCCAGGTAAATATGTACCTTTAAGCGAAACAATCAGGGGCTTTAAAGGAATTATGAATGGCGAGTACGATGATATTCCTGAACAAGCATTCTATATGGTCGGCTCCATTGACGAAGTATTAGAAAAAGCAAAAAAAATGAAATCGTAAAAAGTCACACCCATTGATATCAGTGGGTGATGGAGAAAAATATGGCAAAGACTTTTATACTAGATGTAGTGAGTGCTGAGGCTTCTTTGTTTAATGGAGAAGCTAAGAGAATCCAAATCACGGGGAGTGAAGGTGAGCTTGGTATTCATCCTGATCACACACCTTTGCTTACTGCGATAAAGCCGGGTTTAGTCAGAATTGTTAAGAAAGATGACACAGAAGAGTTAATTTACCTAAGTGGTGGTATTCTTGAGGTGCAACCTAAACGTGTTATTGTACTGTCTGATTCAGCTATTTACGGCGAAGAGATTAGTGAAGAACGTGCCTTAGCTTCTAAACAGCGTGCTGAAGCACAACTTGCTAAGCATGCAAGCGATATAGATCAAGCAGAAGCAGAAGCACAATTATCTCGTGCTTTAGCTAAACTTAAAGTTATTGAGCTTGTTAAAATGCAAGAGAAAAGTTCTAAAAGAAAACGTTAAGTTTTTTGTTATTCTAAGCGCTCCTCCGGGAGCGTTTTTTATATCTTTCAAAGCCCTACTTTTTACACAAATACTCAATTCCTAACTCTGAATTTTATTCAATTTTATATTTCCTTAGAAGCAAAATGCATATATTGTTAATTTTTGTGAATATTTAAGCGTACCCTACGATAATTTAGTATAATCGGTAGAAATAAGTGAAATTTTTCATTCTATGTTCCTACAGGAAATTACATATGACAGCAAAACCAGATGATTTAATTAAAGCATTTAGAGCTATTTTGAAAGAAGAAAAATTTGGCTCGCAAAGTGAAATTGTTGCTGCATTACAAAATAAAGGATTTAATATCAATCAATCTAAAGTTTCTAGGATGCTGACTAAATTTGGCGCTTTAAGAATGCGTAATGCTAAACAGGAAGTTGTATATTGTTTACCTCAAGATGGCAGTATTCCAACTGCAACCAGTCCTTTAAAAAATTTAGTTCTTGATGTGGATTATAACGATTCATTAGTTGTCATTCATACCAGCCCCGGTGCAGCACAGCTAATAGCTCGCCTACTTGATTCTTTGGGTAAAAATGGAGGGATTTTAGGTAATATTGCTGGGGATGATACTATTTTCACAACACCTACTAAAAAAGTCTCCGTAAAACAACTTTATCAGTCTATTTTAGAGTTATTCGAGCAAGAACTTTAATGTTTACACAGGTTCTAATTGCTTAAATCATAAATCCCCTTTAAAATTAGAAGAGGCGTTGAGTATTTAAACGCAAGACAAGTTTTATTGGTCTGTATAAACACTTCTAATAAAATACAACATTTATATTTACAAGTTTTTTAAAAGGATAAAAGATGAGTTTACTGAACGTACCTGCAGGTAAATCACTGCCAGATGATATTTTTGTTATAATTGAAATTCCAGCGAATGCTGATCCTGTTAAATATGAAATTGATAAAGAAACAGGCGCACTCTTTGTAGATAGATTTATGGGGACATCTATGTCATATCCATGTAACTATGGCTATATTAATAACACTTTATCATTAGATGGCGATCCGGTAGATGTTTTAGTGCCAACGCCTTTTCCTTTACAGCCAGGATCAGTTATCCGTTGTCGTCCCGTAGGTGTATTGAAGATGACAGATGATGCTGGTGAAGATGCTAAACTAATCGCCGTCCCTCATGAAAAAATGAGTAAAGATTATGGGCATATTCAAGATATTGACGATGTACCTTCTTCATTAAAAGCTCGTATTGAACACTTTTTCTCTCATTATAAAGATCTAGAAGCCGGTAAATGGGTTAAAATTGATGGTTGGGCTGATGCAGCAGCAGCTCGTCAAGAGATACTTGACTCCTTTGAGCGTGCTAAATCTTAATAAATATATTAATTCTTTTAGAAGTCATTAAGCTTTGATGCTTTTTGACTTTAAATTTTTGGACCGTAAATATGCCTAGTATCAGTCGATCAGCATTAGTTTCTTTTAGCACGAAGCAAATGTTTGATTTAGTTAACGATGTACCTTCTTATCCACAATTTATTCCTGGTTGTGTAGGGGCTAATATTATTAGTCATCTAGAAAATGAAATGGTAGCTTCCATGGATGTAGAAAAGCTAGGCATAAAAAAAACATTCGTCACTCGAAATGAGCTTCATGATAGTCAGTTAATAAAATTAAATTTAGTCAATGGCCCTTTTAAACATCTTACAGGAGAGTGGGTATTCACTTCTTTGGCTGAAAATGCGTGTAAGATAGAATTTAATTTGCAGTTCGAGTTTACTAATAAACTCATAGAACTTGCATTTGGCAAGGTATTCAATGAACTTGCCATTAATATGGTTAATGCATTCGTTGCCAGAGCTAAGGCAATTTATAATTAATTTTTATGGAAAATTTTACAATTCAAGTCGTTTATGCTTTACCTCATAAACAATATTTGTTCGATGTCTCTGTAAATAGTCTTGATACCGTCAAAGACGCTATTCTTAAATCCCCTTTACTTAGTTATTGCGAAGAAATAAATATTAATGAAGTTAAGGTGGGTATTTTTAGTCGTATTGTCAAATTAGATGATTTTGTAAAATCAGGTGATAGGATTGAAATTTATCGACCCTTGATTGCCGATCCTAAAGAATTGAGAAGAATGCGTGCTAAACGAGCCGAACAAACCGAGTCCAAATAGTTCGGTTTTTTAATTCAGAGGGTAAATTTTCATGTCACTATTAATTCTTATTTCTCCTGCTAAAACATTGGATTATGAATCCGATTTACCAAGCCTAAATTATTCCGAACCTCAGTTTTTAGATAATTCTGAAGCATTAATTGAAGTCTGTAAAGAATTGGCCCCTGATGAGTTAGCCCGTTTAATGAAAATCAGTGATAAGCTTGCTTCTCTTAATGTAGCACGCTTTGCTTCATGGGAAAAATCAATAGATTTTACCGTGGCTAGGCAAGCGATATTTGCCTTTCAAGGAGACGTTTATCAGGGGCTAAATGCCTCGTCTTTAACCGAACAAGACTTATTGTTTGCTCAAAATCATTTAAAAATATTATCTGGCTTATATGGGATTTTAAGACCACTAGATCTTATGCGCCCTTACCGTCTTGAAATGGGTACTAAACTTCAGAATAAAAAAGGAAAAAATTTATATGAGTTTTGGGGCACGCTTTTGACTCAGTATATCAATGACTATGCAAAAAAAGGAAATATTGAATATCTTGTGAATTTAGCTTCCGATGAATATTTTAATGTGATTAAGCCTAAATTACTGAATATCCCTATTATAAAGCCTGTTTTTTTAGATGAAAAAAATGGTCAATTTAAGACCATAAGTTTTTATGCCAAAAGAGCACGTGGTTTAATGAGCCGATATATTATTACTAATAAAATTGTTCATAAAGAGGCATTAAAAGCGTTTAATATTGAAGGTTACTCCTATTCAAAAGATGAATCATCCGATGGGGAGTATGTGTTCAAAAGAAATGAAATTATAGGGTAAATGAATCTTAAAGAGAGTTCTTGATGAGTAATTTAATCATAGTTAAATGTCCTACTTGCCAAACAGATGTAGTTTTTGCTCACATCAGTCCGTTTAGACCATTTTGCTCTAAGCGTTGTCAATTGATTGATTTAGGCGAGTGGGCTGATGAGAAGAAATCAATCCCAGGATCTCCTGTGTTAGATGAAGGAGAATTTTGGGAGAAAGATTTAGATAATCAATAAATAGTAAAGAAAGACTATGAATTTTTAATATCCTTTTGCTTCTTTATCAATCTGATAGAAAGGCGTTTCAATACGTGTTACTTTAGTACTAAAACTGCCATTTAGGTTTAATTCAAATTCTCTAAATCCAGGGTAATTCACATCAAGTGAAAATTGATCGGATTGAGGTAAAAACTGTATTGATGTTGATGGTGTTGAATAAAAAGGCCAACTAAGCCATGAACTATTGATTTCTTGATGAATATGTCCACAGATCACAGCTTTGATCCCCTCATGCTTTTCTAAAATTTTAGCCAGTGCGTCGCTATTTTGTAATTTATGTTCATCAAGCCATGCTGAACCACATTCTTTAGGATTATGATGAATAAATATGAGGGTATTTTTATCTTTTGATTCATGTAATGTATTATCCAAAAAATCTAATTGCTTATCATTTAGCATTCCTTTAGGGTAGCCTTTAAATTGACTATCTAATAAAACTAATTGCCAATTGTTATTCACTACAATAGTTTTTGATTGAAAAATTGTTTTATTGGTTAGAAGTTTTTGCATGAGTGATTGTTCATCATGATTACCTGGGATCCATACCAAAGGGGTTTCTAATTTTTCAATTTCCTGCATAAAATGTGTGTATGATAGCTCTGTTTGATCTTGGCTAATATCTCCGCTACAGACAATTAAATGGTATTTTTTACCCAACGCTAAAATTTTATTAATTACAGCATGAAAAGTTTTAAATGTTGGGATCCCAAGCAACTTCTCTTCTTTATCCGCAAAAAGATGAGTGTCTGTGATTTGAAGAATATTTATTTTTTCATCACTTATGGATAGATTGAGTATTGAATCCAATTCGAAATTTCCTTATCCTTTAATTGTTTTTTATAAGATCAACTTAAATGTTGAATTCGATAATATCTATATTTATTGCGTTAATCTCTTGAAAAAATCCATAGTGATTATTGCTAATTGAATAATATCTGATTTTGACGAATAAAATCTGCCTGTAATGACACATTTTTAATAAAAAATGTTTAAAATGTATATAAATGCGATATTTTTGTTCATAATTTAACTTAGATCACATTAAATAGGTGATTGAATCATTAAAAATAACTTGGAAAACTTTGGATAGTTAAGTGATATAGTATCAATTATCAAATAATAGAAAAATATAAAAAAATATTTTATTAAATAGGAGTTGTTGGCATATGTCAGTCAGATTAATTAAGCGTTGGACTAAAAGATTATTGATGTTAGCACTTGTTGCTTTGTGTACTTTTATGGTCATACGTATCTATGATTCTCAAAGAGGGCTTCGTCTTGAAGTTTGGCATCGATACGTGCCAAATGAATTAACGGCTGAAGAAATTGATAAGATGTCATTTGCAGAATATTTAAAAGAAGAAGAACGTATTTTTCTTGAAGTTAAGCAAAATGTTGTTATGCCATTAGCTCAAGGTCAGACTCTTTCAGTATCTGATATAGATGGATTTGATGACGAGATGGAAATAGACGACACCTTAGTTGCTGAAAAAAATTGGAAGGATTATTTCTCTGGCCTTAAAAAGAAGAGTTCAGAATTAGGCATAAATGGCATTCCCTTAAATAGATATTTAGAAGAAAGTGCAGTTTATCCTGGCAATTTTGAACAAGATTGGAATAGAACGTATATTATGAAACCCGACAATGATCTGTTTCCTAAGCCTAGAGGTGCTGTTGTTTTACTTCATGGCTTAACAGATACGCCTTATAGTTTAAGAAACATGGCGGATTTATATCGTCAAAAAGGGTTTATTGCTATTGGCTTAAGATTGCCAGCGCATGGTACTGTCCCTGCTGCATTAAGTAAGGTTGATTGGGAAGATTGGTTAGCTGCTACAAGATTGGGTGTGAGGGAGGCTCAACGATTAATTCCAGAGAATGCACCTTTACATATCGTTGGTTTTTCAAATGGTGGTGCACTTGCTATGAAGTATGCACTAGATGCAATTGAAGATCCTAATTTAGTCAAACCAGATCACTTAGTGTTAATTTCGCCTATGATTGGTATTACTTCTTTTGCTAGATTTGCGGGGATTGCAGGATGGCCTGCAGTTTTTCCTCCTTTTGCTAAAGCAGCTTGGTTGAGTGTGTTACCAGAGTTTAATCCGTTTAAGTACAACTCATTCCCTGTTAATGGTGCAAGACAATCTCACTTATTAACAAGTGTACTTCAGCAGCAGATTTCTGATTTTTCTAATAGAGATTTATTAAAAGATTTACCCCCGGTTGTTACTTTTCAATCAGTTGTTGATTTTACAGTCAGCACAAGAGCAGTAATTACAGCGCTTTATAATAAATTACCAGCTAATGGCAGTGAATTAATTCTATTTGATATTAATCGTGCTGCTAATTTTGATATTTTAATGCGTTCCTCAACCATTTCTAATGTTGATCAATTATTACCCCAAACGCCTAGAAATTATGATGCAACTGTCATCACTAATCGTGAAAAATATAATAGTGAAGTAGTTGCTAGAACTGAAAAAGCATTAACGAATGAGGCAATAGTTGAACCACTTGGGATGAATTACCCTAGTGAATTTTTCTCTCTATCTCATGTGGCTATTCCATTTTCAGCAAACGATCCTTTATATGGTAGTTCACCCTCTAATCCAACTCAATATGGGATTAATTTAGGGAGCTTAGCTGTAAGAGGTGAGCGTTCTGTTTTATTAGTCGACTTAGATACATTGTTAAGAGCCTCTTCAAATCCATTTTATGAGTATATGACACAGCGAATAGCAGATGATGTTGATGAATCAATTGAAGCCGTAAAAGTAATGCCTTAAATAAATCCTTAAATACGATATACAGATATTATTTAATGATTTGAAAAAAATCTGCGCGTTAAAATATGGTATAATATTTAATAATTTTAAGAGTAAAGAGTATTTAAGCGTTTTTCGGAGGATTTATGTTGCTTGCTATTAACAAGCGTTCAACGATGACATTATTTTCTGGTCCAACGGACATACGAAGTCATCAAATTAGATTTATTTTGGCAGAAAAAAGCGTTCCTTGTGAATTTGAACATGTAGTAATGAATCGTTTACCTGATGATTTATTGTCCTTGAATCCTTATGGAACTATACCTACTCTTGTCGATAGAGAATTAACACTTTACTATACGCAAATCATTGCTGAGTATGTTGATGAGAGATTTCCTCATCCGCCATTAATGCCAGTATTCCCGGCAGGAAGGGCCTCATGTCGCTTAATGCTTAACAGAATAGAACAGGACTGGTATCCTTTAGCAGAGGCTGCACAGTCTATTTCAGCTGAAGGAGATAAAGCACGTAAGCAACTAAAAGATGAATTGATGTCAATTGCTCCTTTATTTAGCTCTACGCCGTTTTTTATGAGTGAAGAGTTTTCTTTAATTGATTGCGCTTTGGGTGTATTGCTCTGGCGTTTACCATATTTGGGTATTGAAATTAATGGAACACAAAGCGCTAAAGACATTAAACCTTACATGAAAAAAATCTTTAACAGAGATGGTTTCTTATTGTCTTTAACACAACAAGAAAGAGAGATGCGGATAAAAATATAACCGCATTTTCTCGCTGCTAGGATAAAAACTATGACAATTGATGTTTCTAATATAAAACCTCTAAGGCCTTACTTATTAAGAGCGCACTATGAATGGTTAGTTGATAATAATTTAACCCCTTACCTTTTAGTTAATACCACTTATCCTGGAGCTGATGTCCCTTTAGAATTAGCAAAAAATGGAGAAATAGTGTTTAATATTTCTATGAGCGCGCTAGATTCTCTATCTTTAGGAAATGATTTTATTACCTTCAATGCCAGTTTTAATGGTAAGACTAGACAAATTATTATCCCGCTAGGTGGTGTTGTTGCTATTTACGCGAAAGAAAATAACATGGGACTTGGTTTTCCACCTGAATCTTACTATGAAAATGAACGTGAAGCTTTAGAAGCCAAACAATCAATCCAAGTTTTAGAAGAAAATAATTCAAGTGAAGTATTGGACCCGGCCAAGAAAACAAGCAAAAAAAATCCCAAAACCACAAATCAAAAATCTACAGAAAAAAATACGACATCTAAAAAAGAGTCACCAGCAAAAAAGTCAAACACACCCAAGAAAGCCTCTCATTTACGTATCATTGATTGATTCGTTTAATTTGTTAGGTGTTTTATAAAAATGAGTTAAGAGGTCATTTATGTCACAAAATCTCTCTTCGCAAAAACCGACTGTATTTAGCGGTGCGCAGCCCTCAGGTGAATTAACAATAGGCAACTATATGGGGGCCTTAAGGCAATGGGTACAGCTGCAAGACATGTATGATTGCATCTATTGTATTGTTGATTTACATGCCATTACAGTGCGTCAAGACCCAGCTCAATTGAGAAAGGCCACTTTAGATACTCTGGCACTTTATCTTGCTTGCGGTATTGATCCTAAAAAAAGTACTATTTTTGTTCAATCACATGTTCCTGCGCATAGTGAGCTTGCTTGGTTGCTTAATTGCTACAGTTATTTTGGAGAATTGAGCCGAATGACTCAATTCAAAGATAAATCTCAACGTTATGAAGAAAACATCAATGCGGGTCTATTCAGTTATCCAGTATTGATGGCAGCAGATATTTTGCTTTATCAGACACACCAAGTACCAGTTGGTGAAGATCAAAAGCAACATTTAGAATTAAGCCGTGATATAGCCCAACGTTTTAATGCCATTTATGGGGATATTTTTAAGGTTCCAGAACCATTTATTCCTAAATCAGGTGCCAGAGTTATGTCATTACTTGAGCCAACCAAAAAAATGTCTAAATCGGATGAAAATCAAAACAATGTGATTGGTTTGTTGGAAGATGCTAAATCGGTTGAGAAAAAATTAAAACGAGCCGTAACTGATTCTGAAGATCCACCAGTGATTCGTTATGATAGTAAAAATAAACCCGGTGTATCTAATTTACTTGATATATTATCTGGTGTTACAGGTCAAAGGATCAGTGAACTAGAACAACATTTTGAAGGTAAAATGTATGGTCACCTTAAAGGAGAAGTCGCAACTGCTGTGGTGGGTATGCTAAATGAACTTCAAGAGAAATATAATCATTTTCGTCATGATGAGAAGTTGTTAACTCAAATTATGCAATCAGGGGCTGAAAAAGCGAATTTAAGAGCAAATCAAACCTTAGCTAAAGTAAAAAATGCGATAGGTCTTATTTCATTTTGATAGCGATAATAGACAGCAAATCAGCATTGTTTGTTTAACCCATTTTTGGAACTGATTATTTAAGATATTGTTAAAAAGTAAGCATTATTGAAAAATAGAATAGTCACTATGACGATAATTTTTATCAATGTGTGAATTAAAATACATAAAAGGACAAGTATGAATACGTTGGATATTAATTCAAATCCACTCTTAGCAGAGTTTGATTTGCCCCCTTTTTCTAAAATAAAACCTGAGCATATAAAGCCTGCGGTTGAGCATTTGATTCAGTTATGTAGAGATAACGTAGAAAAAGTCGTTAATCAATCTACTCCTTACACATTCGAATCAGTGTGTGAAGCTTTGGCTTTATATGATGATAGACTCTCTAGAGTATGGTCTCCAATCAGTCATCTAAACTCAGTGAAAAATAGCCCTGAATTAAGAGAAGCCTATGAAGCTTGCTTACCCCTATTATCAGAATACGGTACTTGGGTTGGGCAACATGAAGGACTTTATCAAGCTTATGTAGCCATTAAAAACAGTCCTGAGTTTGAACAATTATCTATTGCTCAGCAAAGTTCAATTACTCAATCTTTGAGAGATTTTGAGCTTTCAGGTATAGGCTTAGAAAAATCAAAGCAAGTACGTTACGGTGAAATTGTAGCAAGATTATCAGATTTATCAGCACAATTTAGCAATCATGTACTTGATGCAACGATGGCTTGGAGTAAATTAGTCACAGACGTTTCTGAATTAGCTGGATTACCAGAAAGTGCCATTGCAGCGGCTAAAGAGCGAGCTGAAGCGAAATCACAAACAGGTTACTTATTAACGTTAGATATGCCTAGTTATTTACCTGTAATGATGTATGCAGATAAAGAAAGTCTTAGATCAGAAATGTATTTTGCTTACGTTACAAGAGCTTCTGATCAGGGGCCTCATGCAGGGCAATTTGATAATAGTGAGTGTATTAAAGAAATAACCTCATTAAGACATGAACTTGCTGTTTTACTTGGTTTTGATAATTATGCACAAAAATCCTTAGCTACGAAAATGGCTGAATCTCCAGAACAAGTACTTAACTTTTTAGATCAACTGGCCTTAAAGGCTAAACCTCAAGGCGAAAAAGAGTTAGCAACATTGACCGAGTTTGCTAAAAAGCACTTCGATGTTGAAATGTTAAATGCGTGGGATATTCCTTATTATAGTGAAAAACAAAAACAGCATCTTTTTTCAATTAACGATGAGGAACTTCGACCCTATTTCCCAGAAAATCGTGTTTTATCAGGATTATTTGAAGTTCTCAAACGCCTATTTGGCATTGAAGCTAAAAAGAGAAAGGGCGTAGACACTTGGCATGAAGAAGTGACTTTTTATGATTTATTTGATGAAAAAGGTGACTTAAGAGGCAGTTTCTATTTAGATTTGTATGCTCGTGAACACAAACGTGGTGGGGCATGGATGGATGATTGTGTTGGAAAATTAAAACTACATAATCTCCCTTTGCAAAAACCGGTAGCTTATTTGACGTGCAATTTTAATCGTCCTGTTGCTGGTAAGCCTGCACTATTTACGCATGATGAAGTGATAACACTGTTTCATGAATTTGGGCATGGTATCCATCATATGCTGACACAAATTGATGTTGTAGGTGTTGCGGGTATTAATGGAGTGCCATGGGATGCTGTTGAATTACCAAGCCAATTTTTAGAAAATTGGTGCTGGGAAGAAGAGGCATTAGCCTTTATCTCAGGGCATGTTGATACCAATGAGCCTTTACCTAAAGTGATGCTAGATAAAATGCTTGAAGCTAAAAATTATCAAGCCGCAATGTTTATCTTAAGACAATTAGAGTTTGGGTTATTTGATTTTCAATTACACCAAAAAGACAATTTAACTCAAGTAGTCGATGTGCTTGAAATATTAAAAGGTGTTAAAGCTAAAGTAGCTGTCATCAAATCTCCAGAATTTAACCGATTTGCGCACTCTTTTAGCCATATTTTTGCAGGTGGCTATGCTGCTGGATATTATAGTTACCTCTGGGCTGAGGTTTTATCTGCTGATGCGTTTTCTCGTTTTGAAGAAGAGGGAATATTTAATGAGGTTACAGGTCGTGATTTCTTAAATCAAATTTTGTCTAAAGGTGGATCTGAGCCACCAATGACATTATTTAAACGTTTTCGTGGCAGAGAACCTGATATTAGTGCACTCATTCGTCATTATGGAATAAGTGCTTAGCACCAGTACTTTTGTTTGATTAAATTTTAATAATAAATTTTTCCTAGGAAGGGAATTGGTCAAAGTAGCGCCAATTCCCTTTTTTACTGAGTTAATAAGAGTTTATTTATGTCCTTTTTGTTACCTAAATCAGTTTCTCATATTGCATTTGATGAATTTTTTAAACACAGTGATGAGTATCAAAAAATAATTGATAAATGGCAATTGAAAGAACAAGATGACTGTTTATTTATGCTTGGTTTTGAAAATAAAAGATTGGCACTATATAAAAGAGATGAACCTAAACAAGGTGCTATAGTGGTTGATTTTGCCTCAGGAGGGCTCAATCATAGACGGCAATTTGGTGGCGGTAGAGGGGAAGCGATTGTTAAAGCTTGCGGTATTAAAGGTGATTACCTTCCTACAGTTATCGATGCAACAGCAGGATTGGGTAAAGATGCTTTTGTTTTAGCGTCTGTTGGTTGTAAAGTGACATTATTAGAAAGGCATCCTGTGGTAGCAGCATTATTAGAAAATGGCCTGATCCGTGCTTATCAAGATGCAGAGATTGGTCATTGGATACAAGAAAGAATGCAGCAAATCTATCCAGATCTGACGAACCCAAGTAGTGAGCATACTTTGCTTTCTTTATGCCCTCATGAGGTTGTTTATCTTGATCCTATGTATCCTCATCCTAGCAACAAAAAGCAGACTGCGCTTGTTAAAAAAGAGATGCGTTCTTTTCAATCATTAGTTGGTGAAGATAATGATGCAGATAATTTATTAACACCTGCTCTGAAAATTGCATCTAAGCGTGTTGTAGTAAAAAGACCTGATCATGCCCCTTTTTTAAATAATATCAAGGCGGATGGAGCCATAAAAACAAAAAACCATCGATTTGATATATATTCAATCGCTATTCGTAAAACTTAGAGTTATAAATAGTTTACATTAGCAAAAATAAATAAAACATTGTATTAGTATTCATAATAGAGGAGTTTTAATTATGCATAAATTTGTGAGAGGTATTTTTTTTAGGATTAATTTCTTTTTACTCATTTTATTTGTATCTGGACATGCGTACTCTCTTCCGCTTGTATTACCAGAAAATTTTCATCCTGTAGCGCCTGGTATATTTCGATCCGCGCAGCCTGATGAATTGATGATGAACAATTTAACATCGATAGGATTCAAAAGTGTATTAAACTTACGTCAATGGCATGATGATACAGACGAAACAAAAAATACTTACTTAGAACTAGGTAGGGTACCAATGGATGCCGCTAATATTACCGATGAAAAAATCATTGAAGCCCTAAAGTTCATCAAAAATGCAAATAAACCCGTGTTAATTCATTGCTGGCATGGCAGTGACAGAACTGGAGTTGTCGTCGCTATGTATCGCCTCGTTTTTGAAGGCGTAAGTAAAGAAGAAGTTATCAAGGAACTTAAAATTCCAGAGTATGGCTACCATAAAATTATTTATGCTAATATTGAACGTTATCTCGATGAAGTTGATGTAGAACAGATTAAAAAAGCTGTATTCAGTGACTAAAAGCACTATTTTTTAATAAAGCACTTATACCCAATGGAAATCACAATGCAGGTTTTGCTACTATTTAACGCTCACAGAATGAGCATTAGGATAATATCCGTACCTGCAACTTAAAGTAATTTTAGTATATTTTATAAAACACTATTCCAATATAGGCGGATACATGAAAATTATTGTTGATGATCTTATGCCAAAGGCGACTACTTTCTTTGCAAAGTTAGGTGATGTGGTTTCTGTGCCCGGAAGGCCTTTTGCTAAAGAATGCTTAAATGAAGCTCAAGCATTAATGGTTCGCTCAGTGACTCCGGTTAATGCAGATTTACTTAGCGACTCTCAAGTTAAATTTGTCGGTACGGCAACCGCGGGTATGGATCATATAGACATAGATTCTCTAAAAAACAACAATGTACATGTTACCTCGGCAGCAGGATGTAATGCCATTGCAGTGGTGGAGTATGTTTTTTCTTGCCTTTTTTATTTTGCACAAAAAAATCAGTTTAATTTACAAGATAAAACGATAGGTATCGTTGGTGTTGGACATGTTGGCTCAGTTTTAGCTAAGCGTTTGCAGATTTTGGGGATATCAGTTTTATTGTGTGATCCACCTAGAAAGCGACAAGAGATAGATGCAGGTAAGCAAAGAACCGAATTTGTCGACTTTGATACGATATTAGATAAGGCTGATATTATTACTTTTCATACTCCACTCATAAAGGGAGGTGTGGATAATACTTATCATCTTTTAGATAAAGAAAAGTTATCTAAACTTTATCGCCCTAAGATCATTATTAATGCCTCGCGTGGTGAAGTTATCGATAATAGTGCATTGCTTGTAGAGTTAAAAATGGGAAGAGCACTTTCTGTAGCATTGGATGTATTTGAAAATGAGCCTCATATTAATGTTGAGCTACTCGCTTATATTGATATTGCTACACCCCATATTGCTGGTCATTCACTGGAAGGAAAACTTAGAGGTACAACAATTTTAGTTGAAAAATACGTAAAATTTTTAAATCAAATTCAACCAGAATATTTAGAAAAGCAAGGAATTACTGTTTTAGATGAATTTGAATCTGAGAAATTATTAGTTCAATATTTGCCCGAAGCTTTGATAACTGAAGTTACATTAGCTGAATGTTTGGATTTATTTTCATTAAGTAAACTGGCCCGTTTATTATATGATGTGGTTGAAGATGCTCATCAGTTTCGATACCAAATGGCATCAGCGAGAACAGCTACTGAAATTGCAACAAAATTTGATGCGCTTCGAAAAAATTATTCTATGCGAAGAGAGTGGTCCTCTTTAAATGTCATTGCTCCAGATAAGTCCTCTCACGAGCAATTAGTTAAATTAGGTTTTAAAACACCTATGAAATAAAGCGAACTCTTATGATAAACGAAACAGAACTGTTTAGTCACATAAATTTGGGTGCGTTTTAAATCTGATATGACTTAAATAAAAGCAGATAAAATGTCTATAATAATACTCATTACCAGACAATAACGCACCTATGCCTATCAATTAAAAGCTTAAATGCGTTATTTTGAAGGTGCGGTATATTAGAGTAAATCTGTATATTTTGCTTTGGTTTCATCCGTCCAAACACCACACTGAACCTGCCCAATGTGCGACAGTTGAAGTAACAACATCACTAAACGTGATTGACCAATACCACCACCTATTGTTTGTGGCATTTCGCCTTTTAATAGAGATTGATGCCACTCAAGGGACAATCTATCCTCATCACCTGTTATGGCTAATTGTTTTTTTAATGCATTTTCATCGACACGGATCCCCATAGAAGATAATTCAAAAGCATCTTCTAATATAGGATTCCAAACTAAGATATCACCATTTAAGCCATATAAACCATCTTCGTTCTCAGTACTCCAATCGTCGTAATCAGGTGCTCTAATGTCATGCCTATCACCATGACTTAATTTGCCACCAATCCCAATTAAGAAAACTGCACCTAATTCTTTTGTAATTGCTCTCTCACGACCTTTAGCGTCAAGTTCAGGAAAGCGCTTTAGTAAATCTTCGCTATGAATAAAGTGAATGGATTCTGGTAAAAATGGGTTTATCCCAAAACGAGAACAGACCTCTTTTTCAGTTTCCTTGATGGCAGCATAAATATTTGAAACGGTTTCTTTTAAATAAGCCAAATTTCTTTGTGATTTAGACATGACTCTTTCCCAATCCCACTGATCAACATACACAGAGTGGATAGGACTCAATCTGTCTTCATCTGGACGTAATGCTTTCATGTGTGTATATAGCCCTTCATTCTCTTTAAAACCAACACGCCCTAGAGTTTGTCTTTTCCATTTAGCTAATGAGTGAACTACTTCAAATATTTCTTTTGGGAGTGCCTTGACTTTGACCTGGACCGCTTTTTCTGCGCCCGATAAATTATCTTGTGTGCCATCGCCTAATCGACTGAGTATAGGCGCTTGTACTTCTATTAATTCAAGACGTTTGGATAATTGCTCGGAAAAAAATGATTTTACAAAGCTAATTTGTTGTTGCATTTCTGAATATGAACGGCTCATTTGTGATCCTTAAATCTGAAAGTGATAAACGATTTTATTAAGTTAATTATATTTCTTTTGTCTATTAAGCAACAAAATGGGGTATAATTTCAATATTCAATACTAAATAAAGGTTTTTAATTTTTTTTTCGATAAAAAAAAAAGAAAATATTGAGAATCCTTTAAAATATCGAGGGTTATATGCCACAAAATTATCAAATTGATAATTTAGATAAAGCGATTTTAAGTGCATTAATGAATAATGCACGTACCGCTTATGCTGAATTAGCAAAACAGTTAAATGTTAGCGCGGGTACAATTCATGTCAGAGTAGAGAAAATGAAACAAGCTGGCATTATCACAGGAGCACACATTTCAGTTTCACCTAAGCACTTAGGTTTTGATGTTTGTTGTTTTATTGGTATTATATTAAAAAGCGCTAAAGATTACCCATCAGCGCTAGAAAAATTAAATGCTTTAGACGAAGTCGTAGAAGCATATTATACCACGGGTCAATATAGCATTTTTATAAAAGTCATGTGCCGTTCTATTGATGCCTTACAACAAGTGCTTATCAATAAAATACAGAGTATTGATGAGATTCAATCAACCGAAACACTCATTTCGCTACAAAATCCTATTTCTCGTAGTGTTAATCCTTAATCAACAGGATCATTCCTAAGGACTATTTTTTATTATGTTAAGTTATCGTCACTCATTTCATGCGGGTAATTTTGCGGATGTTTTAAAGCATATTGTGCAGGTTCTAATCATCGAATCACTAAAAGAAAAAGAGAAACCTTTTGTTTACTTAGATACGCATTCAGGGGCGGGTAGGTACTCTTTATCTAGTGATGAAGCCAATAAAACCGGTGAATATTTAGAGGGTATTGTGCGGGTTTTAGAAGCATCTAATCCTCCTGAATTAATTAAACCTTATCTCTCTTTAATTCATGAACTTAACCCTAAAATAAAAGATCAAGCATTACGTTACTATCCAGGATCTCCTATAATCGCTAAAGCTTTACTTAGAGAAGAGGATCGATTATTACTAGCAGAACTTCATCCAAGCGACCAAGTATTTTTAAAAAAAGGTTTTTTGCACGATCCCCGCGCTTTGATCAAATTAGGGGATGGATTTCATTTATTAAAATCTCATTTACCCCCTTTAGAAAGGCGAGGTTTGATTCTTATCGATCCTTCATATGAACTGAAAGAAGATTATCAACAAGTTGTCAAAGCGCTTAAAGAGGGTTATAAACGATTTGCGACAGGGATCTATGCCCTATGGTATCCAGTGGTCTTTCGTCAAAATATAAAGAAAATGTGTACTGAGTTAAAAGAAAGTGGTATTAAAAAAATCTTGCAAATTGAACTCGGTGTTCGACCTGATAGTGATAAAAGGGGGATGAGTGCTTCTGGTATGATTGTCATCAATCCACCTTGGAAATTAGAAAATCAAATGAAAGAAATTCTTCCTTGGTTAACCAAAGTATTGGCACCTGATGGGCATGGCCATTTTAGTGTTGAATGGCTTGTACCTGAAGAGTAAGTCATTTTTCTCTTTTAATATTTATACCTCAATCTAAGTGCATATTTGCTTTCTTAGTCCGAATGTTTGAGCGCTTTAGAAAATCGAGTTGTATCTATATTATCGCCTGATTAAAAAATTATTGAATTATGCTTTATTTAGAAAGGTTTTTTAGATGATATATTCTATCAAGACTTTGTTTCATAAGGTTATTTATTAATCAAGCTTCTTGGTAATTGACTAAAAAGTTCATAGCCTGTCTTAGTAATAAGTAGCATATCTTCAATCATTATAGATCCAACACCAATACCATAGTAAGGCGTTTCCAAACTGAGGACCATACCAGGTAAAAAAATTGAATTAGTATGATTTTTTACAAAGGGAGGTTCTTCTAGTCCCAGTGATAATCCATTGCTATGGCCTAAATGCCCTCTTTGGTAATTAGGTAAACCCATCTGTTGAATTTTTTTAATGGTACTATTAAACACATATTCCATAGACTCAAAAGGTTTTACTAAAGAGAGCATGTGCTCATGCCCTGCAAGAATGATATCGAATATTTCTTCTGCTTTTTTTGTAGGTTTTTTAAAAGAAACCGTTCTTGCTATATCAGCACCATAGCCTTCCACATCGACGCCACAATCTAATTTAATTAAATCCCCTTCTTTAATGGTTTGTTTACTAGGTATTTTTTGAGGAGAAAATAACTCCCCGATAGATATCAAGTGGAATCTAGAATGACTAGTCTCTTTATAGTTGGCAATTTCTTTTTGATAAGCATGAGTTAACTCATATGCGCTACATCCAGCTTCTATGCTATTAATTGCGGCTTCTATACCTCTTTCGGTTATGAAGGCGCTTTTTCTCAGATGTTCTATCTCATAATCTGTTTTGATAGTTCTTAGTTCATCAATTAATTGGTTTGAGTCGTGCCAATTGACGTTACCAAAAATTTTATCTAATAATACTTTAGTTTGTAAAGAAATTTGAGGGAATTCAATTGCTATATTTTTATTTAACTTGTCATGAGCGATAAGATATTCTTTAATGACAGCAAGAACTTGTTCTGTAGGTGGTAAAATAGGCCTTCTTTTATTAGTGTTTTGAGGCATAAATGGGGTGTCAATATCAACCCAAATAGGAAAAGTTTTTAAGATATAATTAGGCATTTCTAATGACACCCCTTGGGCTTCAAATTCATTCATTAAAACTAAGGAGGGAATTTTTTCGTCTCTAAAGAGTATTGCTACCGCAGCACCGGTATATTTAAATGTATACAGAAAGAAACTTTGATGTCCTGTCAGATGATAAAAATTTTCGGGAGTGGACAAAATAAGTGCATCAATATTGCGTTCATTCATTAATTGCCTTGCTTTATCAGTGATTTGTATCAAATGAGTTGATTTATTCATAAAGGAATTCTCAGTATAAGGGATTGCTCTATTTAATTTATTTGCTTAGTTATAGCATTGAAAGTTAAATTCTTTGCATAATTATTAGGCATAGTTGATAACGATTTGTTATTCTATCAATGAAGGTTCTGCTTTAAAGTAATCTATTTCAATTGATTGAAAAAGGAGGAGTTATGACAACGGTCTATTTAGTCAGGCACGGTGAAACGGTTTGGAATGCAGAAAGAAAAATCCAAGGTCAGCTCGATAGCCCTTTAACAGCTGAGGGAATATCTCAAGCACATTGGGTAGCAAAAAGAGCAAAAAGCCTTGGGATAACGCATTTATATTCCAGTGATTTAGGACGAGCTGTCCAAACGGCATCTATTATTGCTCAACCTTTAAAATTAGAAGTTATCACTGATAGAAGATGGCGAGAATTAAATATGGGGATCTTAGAAGGACGTTGCATTGATGACCTAAGTGATAAAGAAAATGCAATGAGACGAGCACCTTTATCCGGTGCACTAGATGCACGTATTTTAGAAGGAGAATCGATGCAAGAGATGGCTAATCGATTACATCAAGCGCTTAATGATCTAAAAAGTTTACCTAAGGGATCTATCCCGCTAGTTATTTGTCATGGATTAGCATTAGGGTGTTTAATTGGTACTATCATGGGATTACCTGCTCATGCACCTAGGCGTATCCGTTTGCGCAATTGTTCCTTATCTAGGGTAGATTACCAAAAGAGTGACTGGCTAGCTGAAGGATGGGTTGTAGAAACAGCTGGAGATGTTAGTCATTTAAATGAAAATTCACGTGATGAACTCTTGTAAATACTCATTGGAAATATTAAATGTCCTTTTAACTAAGCGATTGAGAAAACAACTTCTTTTCTTGACTTATGTTATCGCTGTTTTATTACATTTTTTTATGGCCTTTAACAAGAATTTTTATAGTTCAAAATCATTTCATTTACAAGATACATCAAGGACTTGAGGTATATAATCAATTCTCTTCCTCACTATGTTGAAATTTAATTTGTAAGATCATTCAGAATGTTGAAATACTTATTGGGCTATTTTTTCGTAAAAGTATGCGTTTGACTCAGTTTTTTGTATGATTTTAAATTATTTCATAAAAGTGTCATATTTCTGTCGCATACTATTAGGAATAACTATTAATGCATAGTGCAAATTAATAACTTATCGTTAATAACAAAAGGATAAGCGCATGGCAGCACCGATAACAATTCTTGTAGTTGAAGACGAGGAAGCCATTAGTGAAATGTTAACTTTTTTACTAATGCAGTCTGGTTATGAGGTAAAAGTGGCATCAAATATTCAAGATGCTCAGGCTCAATTGATATTTCCATTACCTGATTTAATTTTGTTAGATTGGATGTTACCAGGCGGATCGGGATTAGGTTTTCTTAAGCAATTAAAAAGAGAAAAAACTACCCAATCTATTCCTGTGATTATGCTGACAGCTAAGAATGAAGAACTCGATAGGGTGCAAGGACTAGATGTTGGGGCAGATGATTACATTACCAAACCTTTTTCTCCAAAAGAATTAGTGGCCCGTATTAAGGCAATATTGAGACGTGTGTCTCCCCATGTTTTTGCCGATATCATTGATTTAGCTGGATTAAGGCTTGATACAGCGGCACATCGTGTTTTTGCGTCAGAAATTCCTATAAATTTGGGTCCAACAGAATTTAAATTGCTACATTTTTTTATGAGTCGACCTGAACGTGTTTATAGTAGAGAGCAGCTTCTAGATCAAGTATGGGGTGATGGTGTTTATGTCGAAGACCGAACTGTCGATGTGCACATTAGGAGGCTTAGGCGCGCATTAGAACCCTCGGGACATGATAAAAACATTCAAACTGTAAGAGGTAGTGGCTATCGTTTTTCCGTGAAATTAGACTAAAAGTGTGAACATGGGTTATGATAGATTAATAGCCACCATTATCTTTTATTGGATTAAGGGTCAATCTTAAATGATGGACCTTTTTTACATTTAAACTGACTGATTTTCTTCAAGGAATTCTATTTTGCTTCAAAAACTCACCTGGCGTTCTTTTTTATTTTCTTTTTTTCTTATTCTGACACCTTTTGCCATATTGGGGGCCTTGTTGGGTCACTTGGCCTTTGGGATCTCTTTTGGCTTATTGATTTTATTGCTGTGGAATTATCATCAACAACTCAAACTCTCCTATTGGTTATGGCAAGATAAAAGTATGACTCCGCCGACTGCAAAGGGGCATTGGGAAGTGATTTTCTATGGCTTATTACAGTTACAAAAACGTAACAGAAAGCGTCGAAATGAGTTAGCTACATTAATTAAAAGATTTAGAAGTGGTGCTGAATCCTTACCTGATGCATTAGTGATGATAACGCCTGATGGTACTATTTTTTGGTGTAATCGCTTAGCTGAGAATTTACTTGGATTCAAATGGCCTGCTGATAATGGCCAAAACATTCAAAATTTACTTCGCTACCCTGAGTTAGCAACCTATTTAAAAAATAAAAAATTTCATGATCCTTTAACATTGACGCTCTACAGTGAAAAAGATGTTGAGTTTAGAATTATGCCATATATTGATGAAGCATTTATTGTCATGGCAAGGGATGTCACTCAATTGAAACAAGCTGAAATTGCTCGACGTAATTTTTTTAACAATGCCAGCCATGAATTAGGAACACCTTTAACTGTTCTTAAGGGTTATCTTGATATGATAGATGATGACGCATTAGTGGGATATTTACCAGTGAATGCTCTCAATACTATGCGAAACCAAGCGCAGAGAATGGAATCATTGATTGGGCAATTATTAGCTCTCTCTCGCCTAGAATATCAAGTAAACGAGACACAAAAAATGATTGTTCCGATTGCTTCATTACTCAGTACAATTATGCATTCTGCTGAAGCTCTCAATCATCAACGGCATCATTTTTCGGTGTTAATTGAACCAGACTTATACGTCAAAGGATACAGTGATGAACTGCGTAGTGCGATGAGTAATTTAATTGAAAATGCGATAAAACACACTCCGAATGAAGCGAATATTGAAGTTAAACTATTTAGAATCAATACCACCCACATAAAATTTGAAGTAAATGACAGTGGTCAAGGTATTGCTAAAGAGCATATTCCTCATCTTACAGAAAGATTTTATCGGATTGATGGTTCTAGAAATAGCCAATCGGGAGGGAGTGGTATTGGTCTTGCGATTGTTAAGCATGTTTTATCTCGTCATAATAGTAAGCTTGAAATAAAAAGTACTCTTGGAAAAGGTTCTTCATTCGGCTTTACTCTAGAGGTCGTTAACAACTAGAGTAAAAAGCCTCTAAAAATTTCAACAATGATGGTTTATTTAATGGTATTAAAATCTTTATCAAGTAAAGCAGAAAGAATGAACTTTCCTTCTGGACTTACTTTGAACTCTGCATAACGAGCAACAGAATAATTTAATTCAGTCATTTCATCAAAAAAATAGCTATGAGGTAATTTAAGAGTGTAATTGTACCCATTATAATTCAATGGTGTTTCAATTTCTTTGGCTTGTAAAGGAATTTTATCCTTTTGCAAAGGGTATGCTAAAAAAACCACATTTGTCTTCGGATCAATAGTTAAAATGATTGAATCCTTTTCCTTTAAACTCTCCTCTAATTTTAACATTCTATTGGCCTCATTGACTTGAGTTTCTAACACGTAATTTAGCACCATATAATCACCTTGAATAAGTGAGCGAGGATCCCTTGGCGTAATTTCAAATCGGATGGTCTGGCCTGTGTTAATAATCCTTTCATAATCATAAATTGTTTTATTGGCAATCCCAAGGCTGAGTATTAATCCACTAGAAAAAAAGAGGAGTCTGCTACGACGATGAGAGATAAAATGATTTATCCAAAAGGCAATTCGCGTTGTCTTTTCTTTTAATTTTGCAAACTCTGCTTTTTCTATCTCGTTGTTAGGATGCATAGATGCTAACCTATTCCCTTCGTCCAAGAATGATTGATTTTTAAAGTGTTTATTGACATTCAATTTATGAAGAGACACCATTAAAATAGTGACTATGGTAAGTATTAAGCCTGTGATAAGTAGTGTTTTAGATTTAATAATAAGGAGTGTATGTAAATCATAGTAATTCATATAGAGTAATGTGAATACAAACACCCAACTGAACACCTTGTGGAATTTTGAAGAGCTGAAAGAGGCTATTATTATTACTGTGAGAGCAAAAGGTAACCAAATAAAATCATTAAATTTATTAGAATAACTATACTCTTGGAAATAATAATCCCAAAGTGAAAAAAGCCAACCACCATTAAAATAAAAACTCCATAGAGAGAGCAATAAACCAATAATAATAAGATATTTAGGTAATCTATTTGATAATGTAATCAAGCTCAGTGCAATAAATGGCATAGCATGATACATGCCATCAAAAGCATCCCGCCATATTAGGCGTTGATATTTGAGTATTAATAGGAAAGATAATGCGTAGAATAGAATCAAAAACATCTCACTATATAATGCCTGCTGTAGAGTCTTAAAAAGAGGTGTTTTGAATGTAAATTTGTCTTTGATTAGATAAACTGTAAGCATTACGGTAATGATAATACAAAAAAAGGGATCATCTATTTGATAATATTCATGTAAAAGTTGGGATATTGCAAAAGTCCCTATGATGATCCGACTATATTTATGTTTAATAAGAACATAATAAATTAAATATGGAAGGATAATTGTACAATAATTTAATACATTCATTAATAAAGCTAGATGTTCTGAATCCAGAGAATGCTCGTAGCGACCAGTATGCCTACTTACTAAATTAAATAGATAAATTTGTAAAAAACTAAACAGTAACGCAAATCCAAATTGATTGAGAATAGACGTTGAAAAGATTTTTTTCTGTACATAGATAATTACCACAAAAAGCATGGCTATTGAGAGTATTTTAATAATATCTGGCATATCCGTTAAAATACTTTCTACTAAGAATACTGAACTTAATGCAATTGACCATCCAAGAAATCCCAAACAGATATTTTTTATCATGTTCGCTGTCTGTCTTGTGTGTTCAGTTAAAAACGTGTTATGGGTATTCCAATTGTTGTATACCATTCTTAAATAGCAAAAAAATAAGGTACTACTGATGAGTAACGAAAGGGTAAATATCAAGAAATTCAGGGTAGACTCATTATTAAATATAAAGACTTCTACAAATATTTTGGTGTTAACTATAACAATGATAAAAAAAGTTTGTTGTATAAAACTGATGGGTTCCTTTTGTAGATGACTTCCCAGTTTTGCACTGCCTATGATGAGTAACAAGAGTAAAATATAAAAGTTCTCATTAAAAAATTCATTAATGATAAAGTGATAGTAAACAAAACCAAAAGAGAAAAATAGCAAAAATTGTGTTACCCATTGGGTATTTTTCAGTCCATGGAATAAAATCAAATACAACATAAAACAAAATGAAGCAGGTAATAAGCTCCCCAAAAATTCCAGTGCATAGATTTGCTGTGTCATTAATACCCATGTGGTATTAATGATCACTAAAAAGTAGAACCAAATAAGAGAGCTATTGATATAAATAGCAAACGGTAACGATAAAAATGACCATAAAAAAAAGAGTTGCCAAGCGTCAGCCCCTGTCTGATATGTTTGCCCTATGAGTGCATAAAGTGCGCCTAACGCACTGATTATGATAAAAATAAGCGCAAATTTTCCCCATTGCACTTTAACTGTTTTTGGATTAATACGAGAGTTGAAAAAAAGACTTAAGCACAAGGCACTGGTAAAGACAATCACGCCTTGGACCAACAAAAAACGATGAAAAATTGTAATTCCATCCCAATTAGCGGCAATAAATGTAATTAAACTACTACAGAGTAAAACTACAGACAGCATAAAAAAATTAAATATTAGCTTGTTGTGACTGTTTGTTGATCCAAAGAAAATTCGCATAATATTTGACCTTTAGGGGTGTTTCGAAGGTAAAAACCGTTCGGTGATAAAAAAAATTAAACTCATACCCATGCCAATAATGGTAGCTAATGACATACCCGTTAAATTAACCTCACCTATGTTTAAACCAGCACCACTGACTCCAACAATTAATATTACAGAGGTCAGAATTAAATTTTTAGCCTGGCTGTAGTCAATTTTAGCATCTACAAGAATTCTTAAACCTGATGTGGCAATAACACCATAGAGTAGCAGTGATACTCCCCCAATGACAGCAACTGGTATCGCTTGAATAAGGGCGGACAGTTTACCTATGCAAGAAAGAGCAATCGCAATTAATGCCGCTATAGCAATTACCCAGGTACTATAGACCTTAGTGATAGCCATTACGCCAATGTTTTCACCATAGGTGGTATTGGGTGTAGAGCCGAAAAAACCAGATAAAGTGGTTGATAACCCATTAGCAAACATTGAACGATGTAGCCCAGGATCTTTGATTAAATCTTTTTGAATAATTTTTTCTGTTACCATCAAATGGCCAATGTGTTCTACAATAACCACAAGAGCAGCTGGTAAGATAGTTATCATGGCCAATAATTCAAATTTAGGTTTGTAAAAAGTGGGTAATGCAAACCAAGAGGCATTGCCTACCTTAGAAAAGTCAACTAAACCCACAAAATAGGCCAGCGTATATCCACAAATGACTCCGATCAAAATTGGGATTATTGCAAAAAAACCACGGAATAAGACCGAGCCAAAAACGGTTATAGCGAGAGTCGTTAATGAGACAAAGGCAATTTTTCCATCAAAAGGTTTGGTTTCTGTCGGAATTAAGCCCGCCATATTCGCAGCAGTATGAGCAAGTTCTAAACCAATGACGGCAACAATTGCACCCATCGCGGCTGGAGGAATTAATACCTCTATCCATTTCACCCCAATATATTTGATAAGCAAAGCTACTAGCATGAAAACAATACCGCATAATATAAATCCACCTAGGGCATATTCATAAGTAAAACCACTCACATAAAGTGCCGATACAGGTGCGATAAATGCAAAACTTGAACCCAAATAGGCAGGGATTTTACCTTTACAAATCAAAATATATAGAAGTGTTCCTAGTCCATTGAATAATAGAATAGTTGCAGGGTTAACTTGAAGAAGAAAAGGGACTAAGACGGTGGCGCCAAACATCGCGAAAAGATGCTGAAAACTGAGAGGAACTGTTTTTAGCAACGGAGGTTTCACATCTACATCAATAAAATCATCTGTATTCATAATATATTTCCTATAAACCCAATTAAAAAAAAGGTAAGATATGTCTTTATTGGACGATCAATTTTTAATTGTATCTTTTACAGTATAACCTTATTAGCAAAATAATTAAAAAATATCTAGGAAATATCATGAAAAACCATTTAGGTAAGATTATCGCTGTGCTTTTGACTTACTTCTTTTTCAGCTTTAATTTTGTTTTCATTGTGTTAGCAATAATTATTGGACATTTATTTGACAGAAGCTTAATGCATCGCAGAATGAATAAGTATGATGATGGTTCGCAGTATGATCGACAGCAAGTATTTTTTATTACCACATTTCAGGTCATGGGGCATTTGAGCAAAGCGAAAGGAGTCATTACACAAGAAGACATAAAAGTTGCTACCTCTGTGATGGATAGATTTTCACTGGATGATGCACAAAGGCAAATAGCACAAGAAGCATACCGTGAAGGAAAAGATGCTAATTTTCCGTTAAGAAGAGTGATGCGTGAATTACGTATCGCCTTAGGTCGCCGATTTGATTTGGTTAAAATCTTTTTAGAAATACAACTTCAAGTGGCTCTTGCTGATGGCTCTTTACACCCCAATGAAAAAGAGGTGCTTAGAGTGATAGCTAGTGAACTTGGTATTTCAAGGCAGTTTGAAGCGATTTTGAGTATGATTCAGGCGGGACAGAGCTTTGGTCAGCAAGGCCAGAATCGTCAACATAGAGGGTACCAGCAAAATGGCTATCGCGACCCTAAAGCACAACTCAAAGAAGCGTATACTCTACTTGGCGTAAGTGAGGGTAGTGATGCAATGACAATCAAACGCGCCTATCGCAAATTGATGAGTGAACATCACCCAGATAAATTAGTTGCTAAAGGCTTACCGCCTGAGATGATGGAAATAGCTAAAGAAAAAACACAGGCCATTCAAGGTGCATATGAACTTTTAAAAGCGCATCTTGGATTCAAATAATCTATTGGATGTATCATAGGTTACTTCAGTAGCTGAAAACTTATACATTTAAGTCAAAGGCGCTGGAGTATAAGCAATAAATATTCATTAAATATCAAAGGTTTTTACATTATTGATAAGCTGCCAAACTGCATCAATAAGTGGTTCATTTAATCTTTTAATTTGTGCACATATTCCCAAATCGAAAGAATCAAAATCTGTTAATTCTTTTTGTGTGATTCTCTGTTTCATACTTTCGCTGACATTATCCACAACCACTTTAGGAATTATGGCTATTCCACATCCTACAGCCACCATAGGAACAATTGCCTCATGACCCGAAACGGTTGCATAAATATGAGGTGATTTAATTTTTTGTTTTTTAAACCATTCATCCACTCTTTTTCTCGATGGCCCGTGTTCTGGTAGAATAAAAGGAATACTTTCCCAGTTTGGATTTTCAACACTTGCAGCGTGTTTTACAGGACAAGGAACAGTCGGGATAATTAAAGCCAATTTAATTTCATCAATTTTTTCAAATTTAATTGAAGAAGGTAAATTATGTGGTCTGCCAGCTATACCAACATCAACTTCTTTTGAAAGAACTTTATCCAGTGCATCTGCCGCGTCACCTGTGGATAAATTAATTTCTACTCCTGGATGCAAGGCTCTAAATTTATCTAAGATAGCAGGTAAGTGACTATAAGCAGCAGTTACAGAACAAAAAATTTTAAGCTCTCCTTTAAGTTGTTGGTTTTCAATTTGTATTTGTAATTTTATTTGCTCATATTCAAGTAGCATATTTGTGGCAAATGGAATGAGTTTAACTCCTGCATCAGTTAGAACTACATGACGATTGTCTCTGATAAACAATGCTTTTCCAAGTTCAGATTCTAACCTTTGTATTTGTCTTGATAAGGTCGGTGCACTCATGTGCAACGCTAAAGCACTTCGACCGAAATGGAGTGTTTGAGAGAGATGTAAAAAACATTTAAGATCGCTTAAATTGAGCATGAGCTTTTACTATCAAAAAGAATTATTGTGAGTGATGTACTTAGGAATATATCTGGGTAGTTTATAGCGGGATACTTTTTTACTGCTTTTCATACATTAGACAAACTACATTTTTATTCTTTTGATTTCAATGCATTAGATGTTTTTAATGTACCAAGGCAAAAATATCACGCTTAAGTTAACAGGATAGTATCAGATTCTTTTTAGCATTTCATTAAAGAAATTTATTTTGATACATAAAGGTTGGGATTAGTACGGGTTAAATATTTTAGCTTTTTATCTAGGTTCTGGTTGATAAAGATTTGATACAGTAATTGATTAATTCGTACTTACTCCCCGCCTGATTAGGGCGAAGAGCAAAAAAACAATAGTATCATGAGTATCATGATATTTATAAGAAATCAACTTAGCTTATTTTTACTACCGCTTTTTGTTGTTTATTCCTAGAAAAATCTAGTGCATCATTAAGTTTATCAAAGCAGAACTCAGTGGGAGTTTCGATTACCATATGTCCTCTTGCAATATTTTCAAGTAAAATTTGACCTTCATTCATTAACTCTTGCCAGTCTAAATCAGTACCATAAGTATGAAGAGCGCCTAAGGCAATTTCATGATAAGAAATTGTTCTGGTAAATGCTTCATCAACAGGTGTATCGATTCTTCCTAGGATACAAATGATATGACCATTCGCCTTGAGGTAAGGAACTAGCGCTGTGGCTGAGGCTTTTCCATTTGAGTCGAAAATTGCATAATAATTTTTATTTTCAGGCATATCTCTATAAAGCTCTCTGATATTGAGAGTCTTAGCCTCTTCATTTTTTAAGCTTTTAGAGATTACATCTACATGAAATCCTGCTTGAACAAGTAGTTGGGTTAATAATTTATTTACAGCACCCATTCCAGTTAGTAACACGTTTTGGTTCGCTTTGACAGGGATTTTGCAAAAAGCTTGCCATGCCGTCAATAAAGGACAAGGAAGTGCGGCCGCTACCGCTAAGCTCATTCCTTCAGGTAGTAACATCACTCGATTAGCATAAAGTATAACGTGCGAACTGAAGCTGCCATCTACATGAAGACTTGTATGATAAACTACGGTTTTACCTACCAGATGTTGGTGTTCTTCATTGTGAACGGCTATAACTTTTCCAACACCGTCAACACCTGGTATTTGATCAATAGGCCAATTCATTGGATTAAATTCGATAAATTTCCAATCTACAGGATTGATGCCAGCATACAAATTTTCAACCAAAATTTGATTTGACGTTAATGATTGTAACGGTTTATTTTTTAATATTAGTGGGTGCCCTTTCGCATCGAACTGCCATGCATATTTATATTTAGTCATTGTTATTCCTTAAAATCTCTCTTGAGTTGTTATAGCCATTAGAAAATTCCCTATGTTTTTTACTATACAATAAGTATTGAATTTTCACTATTTCTCCCTTTTTATTAGGATTATTATTGATTTGAATAATATCTTTTTTAGTAAATGTAACTCTTTGTACGATTGAAAGTAAGATCTATATTGATAGAGACAATATTTTTATAATTTATTGAGTCGTGTGTGATAAATACATATATAAAAAAAGGCGCTAAAAGCGCCTTTTTAAAGTAATTAATTTAGATGTTTATATATTTAGTCGTCATCTAACATTGAAGTGATTGAGCTAATAGAACGAATGGCTGACATTTCTAATACATCAGCTTCTTGTTGATCTTGATGCTCGCGAGCATCTAAAATTTCATTATTAATTAGGCCTTTTTCTATTTCACGCAAAGCAATAACGGTTGGCTTATCATTCTCAGCTGGAACTAGAGGGTCTTTACCACCCGTCTGCAATTGACGAGCACGGCGCGATGCGACCAAAATTAAATCAAAACGATTACCTACTTGTTCTACTGCATCTTGTACTGTTACGCGAGCCATAAATCCCCCAAAAAATCATGCAACTTAAAAAAATATTACCGAGTGATAGCAATTGTTCGTTTTACACAAAACAGCCCTTAAAATATACACTCATTGTCTAACTTAATAGTATAAGGGAATTTAATCATAATAGCGAATATTTTATTATCTGATGAAAAGAAACTTTAAGCTCGGCATATCCTAGCAATAGACTTGATTACTCGCTGTTGCTAGAAGTTCATTGGGTTTATTTGACGCTCTGGGTTTTCTACTGTTAACTCGATGAGTATTTTGCTCAGTAATCGCATAAAACGATAGGAAAACGTTTAAGTTGTATTGCTTATATCCTTCGTTTTATTAGGTTAATCAAGGCTTTATAACTCTGCTTGCTGCTTGCTATATTGACGAGTTCTGGGGATCAATCAAATTTATCATTATAAATAGTTGGAGAAATTCATGCAGTCCATAAGAACAATATACAATGCCAAATAAATGATTTGAAGAGCTCAAACTCTTTGGCTTAACAACTCTACATGAGTAAAGAACGTTTAATAGCAAGTTAGATATTTAATGGTATGAGCTGTATACGAGTTTTGACCCTACGGTTTTGTGGGTAGGATAAGACGGTAACGTCTTATCCTACTCGATTTATCAGTGTTATTTTTTAGCTAATAAGCATTTATATTCTGAGATAAGTTTTTCTACAACTGAAGGATCTGCCAAAGTAGAAATATCTCCTAGTTGATCGGCTTCGTCACAGGCTATTTTACGCAAAATTCTACGCATAATTTTTCCTGAACGAGTTTTAGGGAGCCCTTTAGTTGCATGAATATAATCAGGCGTAGCAATCGCCCCGATTTCATTTCTTACCCAATTTTTTACTTCTAAGTATAAAGCATCATCCGCTTCTTCCCCTGCATTTAAAGTGATATAGGCATAAATTGCTTGCCCTTTAATATCATGCGGAACGCCTATTACAGCCGCTTCAGCTATTTTAGGGTGTGCAACTAGTGCCGATTCAACCTCAGCAGTTCCTAATCTGTGTCCAGAAATATTTAAAACATCATCAACACGGCCAGTTATCCAGATATCTCCATCTGCATCTCTTTTGGCGGCGTCACCACTAAAATAAGTATTTTTGAATGTGGCAAAATAGGCTTCTTCAAAGCGGGCATGATCGCCATATAATGTTCTTGCCTGAGATGGCCATGAGTCCATAATAACAAGGTTACCTTCTCCCTCTCCCTCGATAAAATTACCTTCATTATCAACGAGAGCAGGTTGGACACCAAAAAAAGGTTTCATTGCAGCCCCTGGTTTTAGTGCATGTGCGCCTGGCAAAGGAGTAATTAAAAATCCTCCTGTTTCTGTTTGCCACCATGTATCAACAATTGGGCAACGACTATTACCTATTGTTTCATGATACCAAATCCACGCTTGAGGATTAATGGGTTCACCTACTGTACCTAATAGCTTAAGTGAGTTTCGGTGGGTATTTTCTACTACTACATCCCCTTGCGCCATTAAAGCTCTTATTGCAGTCGGAGCGGTATATAAGATGTTAACTTGGTATTTGTCCACAATTTGAGACAGGCGATTAGGTGTCGGGTAGCTAGGAATACCCTCATACATTACAATGGTTGCACCATTAGATAATGGGCCATACACCAGATAGCTATGGCCAGTAATCCAACCTACATCCGCAGTACACCAGAAAATATCTTTTGGTTGATAATTAAAAACTGTTTTAAACGTTAGCGTGGTATATACAAGGTATCCTGCTGTGGAGTGCAATACTCCCTTAGGTTTACCAGTTGAACCTGACGTATAAAGAATAAATAATGGAGATTCAGCATCCATGACTTCATAGTCGCAGTATGGATCTGCTGCATTTACAGCTTCGTGCCACCAAATATCTCTCTCACTGTGCCAAGCATCATGATGGCCTGTCCGTTCAAAAACAATCACTTTTTCTACTGTCGTGATTTCAGGTTTTGCTAATGCAGCATCTACATTTTTTTTCAGCGGAATGATTTTCCCACCACGTATGCCTTCATCTGATGTGATGACCAGTTTTGCATTAGAGTCTATTATTCTTCCCGCTATAGCTTCTGGTGAAAACCCACCAAAAATTACCGAGTGTATAGCGCCAATTCTAGTACATGCTAACATTGCAACCGCAGCTTCAGGTACCATTGGCATATAGATAACAACTACATCGCCTTTTTTTATTCCTTGAGATTTTAATACATTAGCGAATCGACAGACTTGTTCGTGAAGTTCTTTGTAAGTCATTTGTCTTGAAAGAGACGGGCTATCGCCCTCCCAAATAATCGCAATATCATCCCCTTTGGTGGCAAGATGTCTGTCTAAACAGTTTTGTGATATATTTAATTGGCCATCTTCAAACCACTTAATATCAATTTTTCCTTGTTCAAAAGAGGTGTTTTTCACTTTTGTAAAGGGTTTTATCCACTCAATATTACGTGCTTGTTCATTCCAAAATTTATCTGGATTTTCAATCGATTCTTTATATTTTTTCTCATATTCTGATGAGGTGATATAAGCACTGGTTTTTAAATCGGAGGGAACTTCATAGCGTCTGCCGTCTAACATGTTTTAACTCCTGTACCAAAAAGATTAGATAAATATTGCACAAAATTTATGGTTGTAAAAATGGTTATAAAAATTATTTTGATGTAATGCGTTTTCAGAATGGCTTGTAATATGTTCATAACATTAAATTTACTTTTGTTCAATTGATATAGGGAAAACTCGACTATGCGTGTTAGATCACTAACTTTGCAATTAATTGTTATAAATATGTTAACAAGCGCACATTTTTAAATGTTCATTTAATCCACTTAAGAGCTGCATTCATATGATTATAAATATCTTCTTTTTTGGTCACTAAATGAGCACCTTGCTTTATCAACCAATGCGTTCCCTCACTTTGTCCAATAGGATGCGCTAAACTGAAAACATCCCTTCCCTCTTCGATGGCAAATCGAGCGGTCATGAGTGAACCGCTTTGCATAGCAGCTTCTATTACAAAAATTGCTTTAGTGAGTGTGGAAAGTAGATAATTTTTTGTGGCAAATTTATCTATTGTTTGCTGAGTGTTAGGGGGGGCTCCTGAGAGGATTAAACCGCCTTGTTTGACAATATCACTAGCCATTTTTTGGTGACAATGAGGATAAATATTTGAAAGACCAGAACCGATGATCGCAATAGAGGGTTTATTTAAATTTAATAATGTTTGATGCACAATACTATCAATACCTACTGCAAGGCCACTTGTGATAATAAAGGACTCATGACTGAGGATTTTAGTGAATATTTTTGCCCAATATTTACCATATAAACTGGGTTTTCTGGTGCCTATCATTGTGATTGTTTTCTGGTTTAATAAAGAAATATTTCCCTCACACCATAATAATTTAGGTGCACATGTACTGTGAAAAATGGATTGTGGATACAATGAATGATGAAGTGGTAGTAAGTAGCGGTTATTTTTGTTTAGCCATGTAGTTTCTTCTTGGATTTCTTTTGAGGTTTTAGACCAAAAGGCTTTAATATTTAAAGAGGTCAATCCATAAAAAAGAAGGGCTTCTTGGTTTGATGAATGTATTTTAGGTAAATTTTTTTCCATCTGATTGGCGATATTAATATATTGTTCGCTTGTCCACCCATGTAGACAGCTTAATCGAATCCATAACTCTTCCTTTTGCATGATCATATTTCCTTTAATGATGGATTGAAAAACGTTAGAATAGGCAAATATGATAATAAATTACCTATTTAAATATAAAATGCACTGTTTAATATAATAACTAAGGTGCGTAACCATAAGATAGCTAAATGATTTATCACTTTATGTTTGACAATATAAACTAAATTTTAGCAAAGAGAGAAAACAGAGAAAATTATGGCAATTTTACCAATACTACAATTTCCTGATGAGAGATTACGTACAAAAGCAAAGGAAGTAAAAGAATTTACCCCTGAACTGCAGACATTTATTGATGATATGATAGAAACTATGTATGCCGAAGAGGGAATCGGTTTAGCGGCTTCCCAAGTTGACAATCATATACGTTTGGTTGTCATTGATGTTTCAGAAAAACAAGACAAACCAATGGTTTTTATTAACCCTATTATTACGGCTAAAAAAGGTGAAACAGGTATCGAAGAGGGATGTCTCTCAGTTTATGATTATCGTGCCTTGGTTCCAAGAGCTGAATTTGTTACCGTGAGTGCTTTAGATAGAGAAGGAAAACCTTTTGAAATCCAAGCTGATGGACTTTTAGCAATATGTCTTCAACACGAGTTAGATCATTTAGATGGTAAATTATTTGTTGACTATTTGTCTCCACTTAAGCGAGATAGATTAAAGCAAAAACTTGCTAAGATAGCACGCTTAGAAAGCCGTTTAGAGGAGAAAGGGAGCTGATATGACTTTGGATAGTCGTTTATTATCAAAGCGCATTATTTTTGCTGGAACGCCTGAGTTTGCAAAATCGCATTTAGCGGCCTTGATTGATGTTGGATTGACTGTGGTTGGTGTTTTTACTCAACCAGACAGACCAGCCGGTAGGGGTAAAAAATTAACTGCAAGCCCTGTTAAGGAACTTGCTTTAGAAACAGGGATTCCTGTTTTTCAGCCCGCTTCATTAAAGGATGAGGAAAGTCAGTCACTGGTCGCTTCGTTGAATGCTGATATTATGATAGTTGTCGCTTATGGGATTATTTTACCCAAAGCTGTTCTTGATATGCCTAAGTTCGGATGCTGGAATGTTCATGGTTCCTTATTACCTCGTTGGAGAGGGGCTGCGCCTATACAAAGGGCAATATGGGCTGGAGATAGCCAAACAGGCATTACCATTATGCAAATGGATGAAGGATTAGATACGGGAGATATGCTATTTAAGGAAAGTTTACCTATTCTAGCGACTGATACCAGTGCTACTTTGTATGACAAACTTGCTGATATTGGACCCAATACACTGTTAGCTGCACTAGAAAAATTAGTTGAAGGTACAATATCTCCAGTAGTTCAAGAAAAATCTCTGATCACCTATGCCAAGAAACTCAGTAAAGAAGAAGCCAAATTGGATTGGCAATTGACAGCGGTGGAATTAGAGCGTTGTATTAGAGCATTTAACCCATGGCCAATGAGTTTTTTTACTATAGAGGATTTAGTTATTAAAGTCTTTGAAGGGCATGTATTTGATGTGGATTCTATTAGTGACTTTAGCTCTTGGCATAAGACAATTGATAATTATCCGCCAGGTACGTTATTGCATGCTGATAAATCAGGGCTCTATTTTCAGACCCAATCCGGTGTTTTGCAAATCACTAAGTTACAACCCGCAGGGAGTAAGCCTATGTCTGTTAGTGATTTTTTAAATGCGAGGAAGTCATTGTTCTCAATTGGGCAACGCTTTAATTAATACTTAGAGAACGAAGGGCTATATGGTTGCCCTTCGTTTTTAGTCCATTAGCAAAGTATATCACTCTCTTTCTTTGGCTTTAGCAATAATTTGAGTGGTTGAAATACCTGGTTCAAAGTGTAAAACTTTGACTTCGCCTCCAGCAGCGATGACTTGTTTACCTCCGGCTATTTCTTCTACTTTATAATCCCCACCTTTGACCAACAAATCAGGTAAAATCTTACTGATAACTCGTTCAGGTGTATCTTCTGCAAAAGGAACCACCCAATCAACAGCTTCTAATGCCGCGAGAACTTGCATACGTTGCTCAAGACGGTTTATCGGTCTAGAAGGACCTTTTAAACGACTGACAGACTCGTCACTATTTACAGCGACAATGAGTCGACTGCCTAATCGTCTTGCTTCAGCTAAATAAGAAACGTGCCCAGAATGTAATATGTCGAAACATCCGTTGGTCATCACAATTTTTTCACCTCGAGAACGAGCGAGTTCAAGAGCTTCAATCAAAGCCTCTTCTTCCATGATACCAAATCCAGTTGAGGCTCTTTTTCTTAACGCATTTTCAAGCTCTATGGCACTGACAGTTGAGGTACCTAATTTGCCTACTACAATACCAGCGCCTATATTTGCCAGTACACAGGATTCTTCCAACGTTTTGCCTGCACCTAGACAGGATGCTAAAAGAGCTATTACCGTATCTCCTGCGCCTGTCACATCATAGACTTCTTGAGCAAGTGTTGGTAGGTTTAGCGCTGGACGTCCTGGTTGTAAGAGTGTCATTCCTTTTTCTGAACGAGTAATAAGCAGTGCGTTAAGTGAACACGCTTCTATTAATTTCAGTCCTTTTTCCAGGATTTCTTCTTCGTTCTGGCAGTGGCCTACCACCGCTTCAAACTCGCTCATATTAGGTGTTAGAAGCGTTGCGCCTTTGTAGCGTGTAAAATCGGTCCCTTTAGGATCGATAACAATCGGTTTATTCAACACTCGAGCTTGAGTAATCATCTCACTAATCTGCTCAAGGGCTCCTTTACCATAATCGGAGAAAACTAATACATCATAGTGTTCTAAACTGCTGATGAGTTTTTCAATTAAGGGCTTAGCATCAATTTGATGAAATCCCTCTTCAAAATCTAATCGCATTAATTGCTGATTTCTAGATAATACACGTAATTTCGTAATGGTGGGATGAGAGTCTATAGAGAGAAAATCGCACTGCACTCTTCTAGCATTCAGTTTTTCTTGCAATACTTGAGCGGCTTCATCAATCCCTGTTAGTCCAATTAACTTTGCATTAGCTCCTAATGACGTGACATTCATGGCTACGTTAGCTGCACCACCTGGACGCTCTTCTTTGTGAGTCACTTTAACAATAGGAACAGGGGCCTCAGGAGAGATTCTACCCGTCTGGCCTGACCAATACCTATCTAGCATAATATCTCCAACGACAAGTATTTTGGCGTTAGGGAAGTGAGGGAGTTGTGTACTCATAAATAACCTATTTAAAAAATTTAAGTGGGTAATGTTAAACATTACTTACTATATTGTTAAGCGCGAGTTTGTCTTTCATGAATTAAAATGGACATGTTGTAATGGCCAAACCATAATATAGAAAAAATGGGTAACACTAATGCAGCAAAGGGTATGTAGTTGAATAGTGCACAAAAAAGGCCCATTTTTTCGTTAGGGTTTACATATTTTTTACGAATAGATTGTATTTCATCCATAGTTGCAAAGTTACATAGTGTATCAAAAGGCAATGAGCGACTAAAAAAGAACCTAGTCCAATAAATTTGCCACACGAATGCTAATGGAGGAAAAAACCAAAGAGGTAAGCCAACTAAAATGGTGATTACTAAAATTGCGGCATAGTATAAAGTGTTTTTTATGTCGGCTTTTAGCGAGACACCTTCCGGAATAATTTCGCTATAATGCTTATTATGTAAATGCTTCATCAACATGTCAGTAACTAATAGTGCACTTAATGTAATGGCAATAATAACCCCGATGAGTGTAACAGTAAGAAAAGTCGCAAGCCAACTGAATGTATTTAAAAAGCCAAATCCTATTACATCAATTAGCCATGTGTTAGAATTTTGTAGCCAAGGCAAAAAAGAGAAACTATAGTCGATTAATTTATCTATACTTCCCCATAAAAAGGACCCGAGTAGAATAAAGGTGATAATAAAAGAGATAAAAGGTATAAAAAAAGCAACCCATACTTTTGGGTGAAGACAAGAAACTAGCGCTTTATTGAAAGCTTGTGAAATAGTAATAACAGATTGTGATGTCATATTGATACTCTTTAGTTAATTTATAGTTAGTTACTTAAAAGTAATAAAAATAACTCAATGGGTTATTCAGCACTAAATAAATGCCACTAAAAGCATGGCACATAATTGATATGATTAAATGATACTTTGATTCACATCTAAGGTTTTTTCATTAATAAAATCAGCTTCTAGATTTCCCCACTCTTCAAAAGCTGTACATGCTTGTTTTAAAAGCTCCTTTGCCTTGATGTTTTCACCTGCAAATGTCGCTTTCAGTTCATCTTGAATTTCTGCTAAGCTCACTTTATTTTCTTTTTTGCCAAAAAGTTGATTGGTTGCAATTTCAGATAGAGTCTCTTGCATGATGGGTTTACTATGTTTTGCAACTAACTCTTGTATTCTACTGTTAATCTCTTTTAAATTAGATAACGAAAGCCTTAAGGCTCCCCCTTCTTCTTTATTGAGAATAAGAGCAAATTCTTCTTGGATAACCGGTTTTAATTCTTTAATCGTATTTCTTAACTTACTTTTTTCACCTAATGTCTTTTCAATGACAGCATCTAGTTTGCCTAAGTTCGAATCGATAAGGTTTTGTGTTGTTGCATAGAATTCAGGGAGCTCGTTTCTTAAGGTTTGTTGATATTTTTTTGCGCTAGATGTCCCTGATTCACTGAGTTGGATTATTTTTCCATTCAATGTGACGGCACCGTCTTTTGCGATTTGCCAAATTTGGTTATTCTCAGATAGAGTGACAAATTGTTCATCTATTTTAATATCTTTTGAGGGATATACTGGACATCCAATTGTTTCAAGGACAACAAACTCTTTAGCTTGGCTATTTAATGAAAAAAGACTGAATGAAAAAGCGAATATAGCTATTTTTACTATTCTTTTTATATTTAGTGATACGTGTTTTTCGACAACTATTTGCATGTCAATTTACCTATGAGTTGATTTAAATTAGATTATTCTAGGTTTTGGAACATTAAATCCCAGACACCATGACCAAGATTAGTTCCCCTTGTTTCAAATTTTGTTATAGGACGACTTTCTGGTCTAGGCACATAATCATTTGAGGTACTTAAATTTTTAAATTTAGGATGCTGATTTAATAAATCCAGTGACCATTCTGCATAGTTTTCCCAATCTGTTGCTTTATGAAAAATTCCACCTATTTTTAGTTTTTCATGAATTAAATCTAAAAAGGCAGTTTGTACAATTCGACGTTTAAAATGTTTAGCTTTATGCCAGGGATCTGGAAAAAATAATTGGATCATGTCCAGTTGATGGGCGGGTATCATGTTTTCAAGTACCTCAATTGCATCATGGCACATGATGCGTAAATTTGAGATGTTTGCCTCATGAGCTAAGTGCAGGCATGCACCTACCCCAGGTAAATGGACTTCAATACCTAAAAAATTTTGTTCTGGATTGTTTTGCGCCATAGTGACAAGTGAATTGCCCATGCCGAAGCCTATCTCTAATGTGATTGGTCCTTTGTTTTTGAAAATTGCATCAAAATCTAAAGGAGTGGCTTGATATTCGAGACCAATGATTGGCCAATATTTTTTCAAAGCATTTTCTTGGCCAGGAGTGAGTCGACCTTGTCTACGTACAAAACTCCTTACTCGTCTTAATACCTTTCCCTCTTCATCTATTTGAAGGCTAATGACACTGTCAGAAAGTTGTTGTATGTCGACTTCATTTAAAGTCGTTTTTTCAGTACTCATGTAGAAAAATCCTTGTTTATTATTTGTACGGAATCAATTCAATCGTATCTATGGTTGTGATAATACATGCGACTAATATACCATTTTCTTAACCTACTTAAAAATAGGAATGAAGATCACTCCCTCATCAGTTGACGGTGAATTAATCAACGCAAAGATAGTCTCTAAGGAGGTTGTTTTAAAAAATATTTACTTAACCTTAGTATTGAATCTTCTGAGATTATTCTTCTTCAAATCCCATGTGAATATATTCACCTTTGTGATTTTGTCTTATTTTATCTGCCACTTGTTTTATGGCTTCTCCTGAGCTGAGCCCTTGAGCTATTAAAGCGATTATCTCTTCAGCAGCTTTATTTTGTTCTTCTACGGTTAAAGCAGGTGTATCAGTTTTCATATTTGTCCTAGGCAAAAGGTGTTAATATTTAAAAAATACTAAAATACGAATACCTAACGAAACGTTATTTTAGCGATGCTTTGTTCATTATTTTTTATGATTCACATTATCTCATAATTAGCACGAAGAAGGGCAAAGAGCCTTTATGCCGTGCTTTCAATGACTCTAAATCCTTTACATCACTTGATACAAATAATCTCTCACAAATAGGGAGTATCATATATAATAGAGAGCATTAAACAGCAATAATATAGTTTAACTTATCCGATTTATTTTTCTCTCTATGAGATTTATATAACAGTACAGCAATATATTAAAGGAATTTATGACACATAATACAACATCAACAGCTAAAAATAACGATTTACTTCATCGTTTTTTATTTGAAGAGCATGCAGCTAGAGGCGAGATGGTTACTGTCACGCAAACTCTTCAGGATATGTTAACACATCATCATTATCCTGAAATAGTTCAATCCTTATTAGGGGAATTACTTGTCGCAACAAGTTTATTAACGGCCACTTTAAAATTTGAAGGCGACATCACTGTACAATTACAAGGTGATGGTTTGATAAATTTACTTGTGATAAATGGTAACGATAAACAGCAAATGCGTGGAACTGCAAAGTATGATGAAGAGATTAAAAACCTCGAGCAATTTGATATGCACTCTTTATTTGGGAGTGGGTATATTGTGATCACGGTCATGCCTAAAGAAGGTGAGCGTTATCAAGGTATCGTTGCATTAGAAGGAGAAAGTATCAGTGCGTGTTTAGAAGCCTATTTCGCCCAATCAGAGCAATTAGATACTAAACTCTATCTTTTCTCTCAATTGCATAACGGCAAAATGCATGCAGCAGGGATGTTTTTACAGGTTATGCCGGGAGAAAAAGATGAAGATGAGCATTTTTTTGAGCATATCTCGCAATTAACTCGTACGATAAAACCTCAAGAACTATTTGATTTATCCATTGAAGAAGTACTGCATCGTTTATATCATGAGGATTCTGTAAGATTGTATACGCCACAAGCGGTGACTTTTTTCTGTCATTGCTCAGAAGAACGTTGCTTATCTGCACTTGCAACCCTTGGTGAGGCAGAAATTCAATCTTTATTAGATGAACAACCGGTTATCTCTTTTAATTGCGATTTTTGTGGTAAAGGATACGAGTTTGATGCGCAAACCATTAAAAGCGCATTCAATCCTATGTAGTAATCAAACCGATTAAGTAAATCAAGTGATAACTTATGAATAAGTTATCCTCTAAAAGTTAAAAAATGAGGTCCCATGTCTACTATCTCTTTATCAGAAAAACCTTTTGTGCTGATTGATGGATCATCCTATTTATATCGTGCATTTTATGCATCCCCTCCACTGACTAACGCCAGTGGACAGCCGACTGGTGCGATGTATGGGGTGTTAAATATGATACGCAGTATGCTAAATGAAGTGAATCCGGACTATTTAGCCGTAGTTTTTGATGCAAAAGGGAAGACATTTAGAGATGAATTGTTTGCAGAGTATAAATCTCACCGTCCGCCGATGCCAGATGATTTAAGATCGCAAATTGAGCCACTCCATAAAATGATTAACTCGTTAGGTTTACCTATGTTAGTGATTGAAGGTGTGGAAGCAGATGATGTGATTGGTACATTAGCCGTTCAAGCATCAAAGGCAGGGCAATCTGTATTAATTAGTACGGGCGATAAAGACATGGCTCAACTGGTCGATGAAAAAATTCATTTAATCAATACCATGACTAATACTTATCTTGATGCACAAGGGGTACAGGATAAATATGGTGTAGGCCCTGAATTAATAATCGATTTTTTGGCATTGATGGGAGACACTTCGGATAATATTCCAGGGGTACCTGGCGTGGGTGAAAAAACAGCCCTTGCTTTACTTCAAGGCTTAGGGAGTATAGAGACGCTTTATGACAATTTAGATAAAATCAGCGAACTCTCATTTAGAGGCGCAAAAACCATGGCTGCTAAATTAGAAGAGCATCGAGAAATGGCATTACTCTCTCAGAGATTAGCAACAATCAAAACGGATGTCAGTTTATCTATAGAGTGGAAAGATTTGACGCTAAGACCTATGAATAAAGACGCACTTCAGACGGATTTTGCCCATTTCGGATTTAAGCGTTGGTTAAAGGAGTTAGACGCTGGTGAATTTGAGCAAAAATTTCTGCAAAAAAAGGGGATGACTGCACAAAACCATTCAGCCCACTCTGATGTGTTATTCGAAGAAACGATTAAAGCAACTGCGCTGTCGAGCGAACTGTATGAAACCTTATTGGATAAAACGCGTTTTGATGCTTGGCTTTTAGAATTAAATGCAGCCAAATATTTTGCGTTCGATACAGAAACTGACTCTTTAGATACCTTGACCGCGAATTTAGTAGGCCTCTCTTTTGCTTTTGAAGCAGGTAAAGGCGTCTATATTCCAATAGGTCATAATTATGTAGGGGCACCTTCTCAGCTTGATAAAAAATACGTACTTAATTCACTAAAGCCCATTTTTGAAAATCCTAACAGTTATAAAATTGGTCAAAATTTAAAGTTTGATTTTGCCATATTAAAACAACATGGCATTATGTTGCAGGGGATCTATTTTGATACGATGTTAAGTTCATATGTGTTAAATAGTGTATCAAGACGCCATGATATGGACAGTTTGTCTGAGAAATATTTAGATCATAAAACGACGACGTTCGAAGACATCGCGGGTAAAGGTAAAGCGCAGATCACTTTCAATCAAGTCCCATTAGATATTGCTGCAAATTATGCAGCTGAAGATGCCGACATCACCTGGCGCTTGTATGAAAAAATGTCTGCTCTTTTAGACTCAGAGCCTGAATTAAAGCAAGTGTTTAATAAGATTGAAGTGCCATTATTAAGTGTCTTAGCAAGAATGGAAAACACAGGGGTATTGATTGATGCAAATATGCTGTTAGTTCAATCAAAAGTATTCAGTGAAGAACTTCAGCAGCTAGAAGAGCAAGCTTATCAGGTCGCGGGCAAAATGTTTAATTTAGCCTCACCTAAGCAGTTGCAAGAAATTTTATTTGACGATTTAAAATTAGAGCCTCAAAAAAAGACGCCTAAAGGTGCGCCATCAACCAATGAAGAAGCTTTAGAAGCTTTAGCAGACAAGCATGAACTACCTAAAATTATTTTAAGACATCGTTCTGTAGCTAAACTTAAAAATACCTATACTGATAAGCTGCCTTTAATGATCCACAGCAAGACCGGGCGAATTCATACGTCCTATCAGCAAGCGGTAGCAGCGACAGGCAGGCTCTCTTCTACCGATCCTAATTTACAAAACATTCCTGTTAGAAATGAAGATGGTAGACGCATTCGCCAAGCGTTTATTGCAAGTCCTGAATGCGTTGTCCTGGCTGCGGATTATTCTCAAATTGAACTACGTATCATGGCACATCTCTCTCAAGATGAAGGCTTGTTAAGGGCATTTTCTAATGGATTAGATATCCATAAAGCCACAGCGGCCGAAATTTTTAATGTGCCAGTCGAAGAAGTTAACAATGATCAAAGACGAAGTGCTAAAGCGATCAATTTTGGCTTAATTTACGGAATGAGCGAATTTGGTTTGGCTAAACAACTTAATATCTCTCGCCAAGATGCTAAGCTATATATGCAAAGATATTTTGAACGCTATCCTGGGGTACTTGATTACATGCAAAGAACGAGGGAGTTTGCCTCTGAGCATGGTTATGTTAAGACACTTGAAGGCCGAAGACTTTACTTGCCCGAAATAAGATCGTCTAATGGCATGCGAAGACAAGCGGCTCAAAGAGAGGCGATAAATGCTCCGATGCAGGGAACAGCCGCAGATATTATTAAATTGGCTATGATTGCTGTAGATAATTGGTTAGCTGAAGATGCGCATTTAGGGATTAAAATGGTGATGCAAGTTCATGATGAGTTGGTTTTCGAAGTGCCTAGAGCGCATTTAGAGCGAGCGACCGATAAAATAAAAATGCTAATGGAAAGTGCTATGACACTGGATGTGCCTTTACAAGTGGATGTTGGGGTCGGTAATAATTGGGATGAAGCACACTAATTATTGATTAATATTGCGTTATTTTATGTGTGATCATCATTGAATGAACACTAAAAATAGCGCTATTTTATTGCTTTGTTTTTATAAATTCAAAGCGCAATATACGAACGAAGAAAGGGCTCTTGATGATGTCAAAATTTCCTAAACCTAGTTTTACTCGAGATGATATTGAAATTATTAAAGAAGAGACGGTTTTTAAAGGTTTCTTCACCATGAAGAAATACCATTTCAAGCATGCGCTCTTTAATGGGGGAGTCAGTCAATTGGTACAACGGGAAATTTTGGAAAGAGGCCATGCGGCAATACTCATACCTTATGATCCTATACTGGATAAAGTTGTTCTTATCGAACAAGTGAGATTTGCTGCTCTAGAAACATCGCAATCACCCTGGCTATTTGAGATGGTTGCAGGGATGGTTGAAGAAGGTGAATCGATTGAAGAAGTTGCTCGTCGTGAAGCCGAAGAAGAAGCTGGCCTTGATGTAGGGCGTGTTTATCCTTCATTAAGCTACCTCGCGAGCCCTGGTGGAATGAATGAGCGCTTAACAATACTGGTTGGTGAAGTTGATAGCACGAAAGCGCAAGGTGTTTATGGCCTATCGCACGAAAATGAAGACATCAAAGTCCATGTTGTTTCAAGGGAGCAGGCTTATGAAATGGTGAATAATGGATTAATTGATAACGCAGGTTCCGTTATCTCTTTGCTCTGGCTTCAATTAAATTATCAGAAAGTGAAAGAAGCTTGGTTGGCTAAGTGATGTTTTAAAAGCAATTTGGTAATGTGTCTCAAGCATTAGTTTAAATATCCCTTTGTAAGTAACAGGATGAGATCGCATTAACTTATTGTTTTTAAAGTAAGAGGAAAATTAACGTACTGTTATTTATGATTAATTCCGTTTTTTGTTGGTTGGTATCTATTTAGTTTTAAAGCGCCCAGAAACACTAAATATGGCTATATTATCAGTAATTACGAAAATGAGTACAAAGGTGGGTACAATTTGATATGAAAAATTTAACATAATTATACTCCAATCAATTGGTTGAGGGGACGCTTTGATGTGTCGAGAGTTTTTACTCCTGCTAAATGTCAACTGTCGCCCACCAATTAAGTCCTGTAAAATCAAAAAACTTAAAGTTTTGATTTATCTCTAAACTTAACATAGGCTAAGCAACAGTAGGCCTCTTAAAATCCAGTTATTTCCCTTTTAATCACTGGATTTTAATAACTCGATTTATTTTTCTTTTAGAATCTATCTAATTTCAATTACTTCCACTTATGCAAGTTCGGGGAGTATTCTTTTTTCATGCAAGTGGTGAGTTATGCTATGAACTTTTTTTATTTTTGCCTTCTCAATATAGATAAACCCTTCTTTTCGCGTCTGCTGTGAACGTTAACTATTAGGAAGTTAACTTGCTGTATTTGAGATGGTGGTAGGCCCACCAGTATCGGCTAGCAAGAGTTGGTACTAAATCGACCCTAACTGCATTGTAGCCCCCAAATATGTGTTGAAGTAAAAAATTATGATTTGAACTTAAATGTCAATGGGTTAGTTAATCAACTTGCAAAGCAAGCAAAGGCGCGACAGCAGCACCTGCCTGGAAACATAAAGCAGCAAGTGTATTTAGATACCAGAGGGCAGAATGTTACTCAAGCACAATTAGAAAGAGTTAAGGATTTAATTGTACAAAAATCAAATGGGATAATTAAACGTGAATATATAGAGTTTATATACTAAGGAGATATTTATATGAGCAATGCAGGTTTTAGTGGTGGTTTTATATTAAGTGAGACGGGAACAATTGAGGAAATGGAGAGTTTTTTTAATGCTCTTTATGCCGCAGTGCCTGACGACTGTGTTTATTTAATTGATGATTTATACTATCGGTATATTAAATTTGAGGACATAAAAAAATTTGAACAACTCATTCAATCATTAAAATTAAAAATCAATCAACGATATGAAAATCATATCAATAAATTACTGGAAGTGACTGCTAACGCTGATTCCAATTACATTAAACGTCAAATGCTTGCACCAGTTAGGACCGTTAATGCAAATATTTTCAAATATGCAATATTGAAAGAAATACCTTTAGAGGAAATTGATAAAATGACTAACAACGATATTCCATATTGGAAACGTTAGTTCATACGTTTCATTTTAATCTTAATTTGAAATCATTGCACAGGTTTTAGTATTGTGTCTTCATGCTAATCAGTGCAATAAAGGGTACCTGTAGCGTGACGTAAATTGAGTCCAATTTACAGCGTATATGTATTATTTTAACTCTCTGACATACTAGCCGTGTCATTGTTTGAATGACTTGCTGGAAAAAGCATTCAAACAATTGACTCTCTAAATTTATCTTAACCTTATCCTAAATTGGTTATAATTGCTTAATAGAGAACACATGAAATTCTTAAAGACGTATATTGATAAAATTCAAAGTAGTTTTAAATCTAGTAAAAATTCTGATGAGATAGTATCTAAAGATGAAAATCTTCTGTCTTTAACCCCTGAAAAACACTATAACCTAGCGCTTTCATTTGCGCAAAACCCTCAAGATTTAAGTCAGTATAAAAAAGCACTTGCACATTATACCCAAGCGGCAGAGCATGGGCATGAATACGCACAATTTAATTTAGCGTTAATTTACTTTTCAAAGGAAGATAAGCACTACGATATAGAAAAAGCCATAAAGTATTTTTTGATGGCTGCAGAGCAAGGTAATGAGAAGGCACAATTTCAATTAGGTGTCATTTATTCCTCAGGAGAAAATTACCCACCTGATTATGCAAAAGCGAGAACGTATTACGAATTATCTATTGAAAAAGAGCATCCAAATGCATTATTTAATTTGGGACTCATGTATTTTAATGGTCATGGTGTCACACTTGATGAGGCAAAAGCCCATGAATATTTTGAACGTGCAGCATTACACAACTTACCAGATGCCCTTTATATGTGCGGCGAAACTTTTTTTCGAGGACGCGTGGTTCCTAGAGACATACCTAAAGCCATTCAGTATTATGAGGCAGCCGCTGAACTTGGTCATGCTGGCGCACAAAATATGTTAGGCGTCATGCATATGCATGGTGAGGGATTTCCAACTAACATGAGAAAAGCTGAAGAGTACCTTGTCGCTTCAGCAGCACAAGGGCATGTGGAATCTATGTTTATCCTTGGTGTTATGTATGAACAGGGCTATTTAGGCAGTAACGATTATTTCAAAGCCAAATATTATTATGAACTTGCTACATGGCAAGGTCATGTTGTCGCGCATTATAACCTTGGGGTTATGTATACTACAGGATTAGGTGTTGAGCAAGATTTTCAAATGGCGTGCCGTTATTATGAGTTTGCTGCAGCGCGTAATCATGCAAAGTCATGTTTTAATTTAGCAATAATTTATGAGTATGGTGATGGCGGGGTTGAGATAGATTTGTTAAAAGCAGAAAAATTATATCAAACAGCTTGTGAAAATGGAAATCAAGATGCTTGCGAAAATTATAAGCGACTTTCGTTAACTAGGCGGAACTTGTCATGGTAGTCATAAGGGGGTAATGTTGACGTATCAATGGATATTTTTATGAGCTAATCAGGTTTAATCTTCTCGGTTTTTTTTTATTTTGAGATGGTGGGATACTGCTATTTAGGCAATTGAAACCGACTGGATTCGATAAATCAACTGTTAATTCAATGAAAGTATTAATGATATCAATTGCAGCTTTGAAATCACCATTATAAGACGACAAAAACTCTCGAGCCGAGCCGACAAATTGATAAGTGTTGATCGCTTTTTCGTCAACATTTTGGTTAAGGTCGAGGTTGTATTCATAGCGCATAGTATACACCACGTTTTTTTTGGCAAAAAAAGTGCCTTTAAATGCGGTTTAGCGAGCTTTAAATTATTTCCTCTCAGAGGTGGGTGTGGAATAACAGATTAAGGGCTTGATGAGCTTTGGAGGATCGTTAAATGTGCAAATATTGAGACTCTAAAATAAGTAATGAAAAACAGAAAAAACACTAAAAACCCCGTCAAAAACATTTACAAATCTAGTTTAAACGAAGATACCTGAATGGTTACCATAAATCTACTTATTGACTGCATCTAATTTCATATGCGCACAGTCCATTTTTTAGAGGCAGCCTTAATGGACAAATAAACCACTTTTTTAACAGAATATTTGTTAGGAAATATTTTAAGCTTTTTAATTGCATGGCAGATAACACTGTTCAGGGATTCAATGACATTAGTTGTATCGATAACCATCACGATTGACTTCCATGGCATTTGGATTTGGTAGCGTAAATTGCATGAGCGACACTTCCTTAAAATCAAAACTGAGCAGGTAGAGTTGAGCTGGTGGCATCATCAATAAAAACTATCAATGTGTATTTATCAGCCCTACCTTCAAACCAATCATGAGGGAAACCATCTATTTGAACGCGCTCACCATGAGAAGGTCTGGGTGAGCAACTCGAATGTGCGCATTTATTATTTTTTGTCTTATCTTTCAGAGTGTTAGTATGGATAATTATCTGTCTTATTGTTTTGCAACTGAGTGTAACCTTATCTTTTTCAGTTAAATATTCATGCACTAATGTCGGTCCAAAGTCTGAATATTTAGACTGAATGCACTCAACAATCTTGGTTTCAATATCAGTAGGAGTTTGTCTAGTAGATGGTTTGCCTCGTCTTTGTGATACAATACCATCAATTCCATTTTCTTTATATTTGATGAAAAGTCTTTTAAGATGCCTATAAATTACTCTAAGTGACTTAGCGGCTGTGACTTCAGTGATTTCTTTTCTGAGATATTTTTCAACAACAAAGTCACTATCTTTTTCTTTTAAAGAATATGCATTTTGCGTCATAAGTTAGTCTAGTCCTTTTGAATTAAGTAAAACTTGCGTGATTAAATTATATTTAGTGACAATCAGAAACTGCACTAGGAAGAACTTTAACAGAATGCTCTAACACAATTTGGTAATACGCACACTATGTTTGAAAAAATAATACGGTATAAACCAAGATTAAGTACGTTTCAACTTTTAGGTGAAAATAATTTCAAACTTCTTTTGCATTTACTCCCTGAGGGTAAAGAAGATTCTGTTATTTATCAAATAGGCCAGCAGAACTTTTGTTTACGTTATGTAGAGCAAACGAACTATACGAGCCTTGTTACTTTAACTTGGGATACTCGGCTAGTAGATCTTAACTATGTGGATAAAGAGGATAAAAATAGCCAATCGATTGTCTTTTCAGATAGTGAAAACCTTTTTTTATCTAAAGGCATGAAGAGTAATTTACTGATCAGATTATATTATGATGCTAAATTAGCAGAAGTTTTAGCCAAAAACAGAAAGCCTTATGAAGGCAAATATTTTTATCCTAATGCGGATTTATTGCAAGTTGATGAAAAAGAGCGGTTAAATCTTTTTTTATATGAATGGTTAAGAGCGTGTATTTTTATGGGGAAAAAAAGCTCAAATACACGACACAATAACTCGGCGCCATAACTCGGCACTATAACGATAATTCAGATAACTTGATGATCTGGATATCGTCTGGTAAGTCATTGAGTCGGCGCTCTAACACATTAATTGTTGTTTGGTAAGGATGGCCTATAGCAATCGCATACCCCTTTTTTCTAGCTAAGTGGATCGCTTTGTCCAGTTGTTTTTCAATGTAGTGCTCATTTTGCTCATTATCTAAAAATACATCTCTTTGAAAGAGTTTACCTGCAAACATCTCCTGCTCTGCGGCGGTATAAACTTGGCTTTTTCCTGTGGTCAAACTGTCTAAAAAAAATAGGGATGTATCATTGAGGGTATGGAATACTTTTTGCATTCCTTCTAAAGACGAGGTCATCGCACTGCCTGTATGGTTATTCATTCCGACGGCAAAAGGAATGCTTTCTATTGCATCGTGGATTATTTCATCAATTTGTCCTTGGGACATCTCTGCAAAAAGTGTATTGTCTTCTACAAATCTTCCTCCTTTTGCTCGCATGGGTTGATGAATAATTATTTCACGGCCTTTTTCATTGGCCAAGATGGCTCTCTCTTTTGCATATGGGCTTTGTGGTAAAATCGCTATGGTCACAGGTAGGTCAATGACCGCAAGATCGCGTTTAGAATAACCGATATCATCAATAACGATGATCAATTTTGCTGACTCATTTGATTGCGTGATTTTCATTTCATCTTGCTTCTGATGTGTTTTTTCATAAAAAGCTGAAATGTTATTGACTGAGATTTCATCAAGAACGGCATTTGAGGATTTAATCGTATTGTCCGCAGCGCTATGTGGAACATTAAGCTGATTGTATGCAAATAATTGTTTACTCGCATAAGAGGGACTTAGCCGCAGTCCTAGAGGGTCTTTTGTATTGGCAAAGGCTATTGAATAAGAGAAAGATAAGTAAAAAAGTATAAGTAAAGAGACTAGGCTGATAGCATAGGGTTTACGTTTGATAGAGAGCATCCTTCTTATTATCCTTTATCAAATAGAGTGAAGTCTATGGGCTATATAAGACAATTTAGAGTACAAATAATTCTCTTTTTTCATTAGGTAATATAGGTTGGCCCAAATCCACTGAAACCACTCCAGTTCTGTTAAGAACTCCTTGAACAATTTTTTTCGAGAACTGAGAAACAAGATCACTTTGAAAGAACTCCTCAATAGGTAACCACTTCGCAAATTCAATTTCTTCAGTGTCTTGCACATTGATGTTATCATTTTTAGGGGTTAAATGGCAGGCTAAATAGATATTAGATTTATTCAGTTGATAAGGTGTTTTACTAGCCACTGCAATGATGCTACTTAAAGAAGTCAGTATACCAGTTTCTTCATAAGTTTCTCTGATCACTCCTTCTTCTATAGACTCATCAAGTTCCATATGACCACCAGGTAATTTATACCAATGGGTTAGATGTTCTTTGATGATTAAAATTTTTGATTGATGTTCATTAAGTACAACGCCGCCTAATCCTATGGTATGAGTTGGTGAAAAGGGAACGTAGACATCTGGTTTGATTTTTAATACTAAGGTAATGGCCTGCTCTTCACAGCTATGAAAAATAAAACCTCTGCTTGTTAACGTATTGATTAATGTTGACTGCTCTCTTTGGAGTGTTATCCAAATAATTCTCTTAGCATTTTGTTTTGCAAAAGAGATCACCGTGTCAATCTCGATAGCAAATTGTGCTTCGCTTTTAGGGAAATCATTATGAAGAGTAATTCCTTGATAAATATCACTATCAAATGTGAGCATATTATTACACCGATCTAAAGAAGCAAAATAGAGACTAAAGAGAATAAGGATAAAAAGAGGGGATTACACGGAGTATTTACTCCGTGTATAAGCAGTATGAAACAGCTATTTAGATTTTATCTAACCAACCCCATTTATCTTCTGTTTTACCATTAAATAATCCAAAGAAAGCAGACTGGATTTTTTCTGTCACAGGGCCACGTTTACCGATACCGACTTGAATACCATCCACAGAGCGAACAGGCGTAATTTCAGCAGCTGTTCCTGTCATGAAGACTTCATCAGCTAAATAGAGCGATTCACGAGAAAGAGTTTGTTCTCTGATTTCAAAACCGAGTGATTTTGCAATTTTGATGATAGCATCGCGGGTGATTCCAGGCAGTGCTGAAGACGTGAATGGAGGGGTAAAAATAATACCATCCTTAATTTGGAATAAGTTTTCACCTGCCCCTTCTGAGATATATCCATTTACATCTAATGCAATACCTTCTTGGTAGCCGTGACGTCTCGCTTCGCTTCCCACCAATAAAGAAGAGAGATAGTTACCACCTGCTTTAGCTGCTGTAGGTATGGTATTAGGTGCTGCACGATTCCATGAGCTGACCATTGCATCAATTCCATTTTCTAGTGCTTCTTCGCCAAGATATGCACCCCAAGGGAATGCAGCGATAATGACATCTGTCGTATATCCAGGAGGTGGATTAACGCCCATTCCTACATCACCTATAAAAGCAAGTGGTCTAATGTAGGCACTTTTAAGATTATTACGACGAAGAGTTTCACGGCATGCTTCCATTAATTCATCAACGGTATATTTGATGGGCATACGATAAATTTTTGCTGAATCGTGAAGGCGCTGCATATGCTCTCTATGACGAAAAACGGCGGGGCCAATGTGAGTGTCATAGCAACGAACACCTTCAAAAACGGAAGTACCATAATGTAGGGCATGTGACATCACATGGACTTTAGCGTCTTGCCAGGCAACCATCTCACCATTGAACCAAATAAAATCTGCTTTTTTTGTCATAGTATTATCCTTATTAAAAAAGAGGTTATTGAAACTAAATTATGATTATTTTTTTAAATCAACCGATTGCTATTTGTCGGTTTTTGTTTACCTTGATAATTATTTATCTATTCCTAAACAGTATTTAATTAGGTACCTTATAGAGCAGTAGGTGACCTGTTATTTTGTATGTTAAAAAATTTTTTCGCCAAAGTGAAATAATATGCTTTGTCCAGGTTCAATTTTTTGCCAATCCTCATTTTTAGTAAGCGGTTGTGTTGCAACTATAGTGACCACATCATTTGGGGTTGTTTCTTTTTTAAAATCTACTTCCAGTTCGTGATCTAATAATACCGCCTTACCAAAAGGTGCTCTTCGGGTAAGATAGTATAGGTTATTAGAACAGCTACAAAACAGATATTCCCCATCAGAAAGTAGAATGTTGAACACACCCTTTTTTCTTACTTCATCAGCATAGCTCGCGACGAACTTAAATACGGCAGGCCAGCTGGCAGGCTTTCTTTTGTATTTAGATTGCAGCACATGCAGCAACCCACAGAATGCATGTTCGCTATCAGTTGTACCAACGGGTGTAAAATGGCCTGTAGGAATTGCTTTAAATCCTTTAAGTTGGCCATTATGAGCATATGTCCAATATTTACCCTGCCATTCTCGAATAAAAGGGTGGGTGTTTTCTAAATTAACTTCACCTGAATTTGCTTGTCTGATGTGTGAAATAATGGTGGTTGATTTAATTGGGTAGGTTTTCACAAAATTTGCGATCGGTGAATTATAGCCGGGGTTTGGATCACGAAAAATACGGCAACCTTTTCCTTCATAAAAAGTTATACCCCAACCGTCACGATGCGGACCAGTCTTCCCCCCTCGTTGTATTAAACCACTAAAGCTAAAACAAATGTCGGTGGGAACATTTGCACTCATCCCTAATAATTCACACATGACAATAAAAATCCTTTGAACTAAATGAAATTAATTGTTAACTTTTTTACGTTACTTAGCAAGCAAAATTATACGATCTCAGTTTATTTTTTTATGTGAGCCATTAATCTTTTCCTTTTACGAATTTGGCTTGCTGTTAATTGATTACGTTTTCCTGCGTAAGGATTTTCGCTTTCTTTAAATTGTATGCGAATTGGCGAACCCATCACTTTTAGAGATTTTCTGAAATAGTTCATTAAATAGCGTTTATAGCTGTCAGGAAGCGCATTGACTTGATTGCCGTGGATCACAACAATAGGCGGGTTATATCCACCCGCATGCGCATATTTCATTTTAACTCGTCTGCCTCTTATCATAGGAGGTTGATGATCTTCAATTGCCATTTGCATGATACGGGTGAGTTTAGCTGTGCTTACGCGTTGGGTTGAGCAATCATACGCTTCGTTGACAAATGTAAATAAATTACCTACGCCACTGCCATGTAATGCAGAGATGAAATGAATTCTTGCAAAATCAACAAAGCCTAATCTAGCTTCTAAGCCTTCTTTAACTTTTTCTCTATCTTCTTGAGACATGCCATCCCATTTATTGATTACTATGACAATAGAGCGACCGCTATTTAAAACAAATCCGAGTAAAGAAAGGTCTTGATCTGAAATCCCTTCTTTGGCATCAATCACTAAAAGCACCACATTGGAATCTTCTATTGCCTGAAGCGTTTTTATCACAGAGAATTTTTCTACGGTTTCGTGGATTTTACCTCGTTTTCTGACCCCTGCCGTATCGATAATCACATAGTCTCTTTCATCCTTCTTTAGAGGAATATAAATACTATCTCTTGTCGTACCGGGCATATCAAAAACAATAACGCGATCTTCTCCTAATAAGCGATTTGTTAGTGTTGATTTACCTACATTAGGCCGTCCTATTATGGCTATTTTAATAGGTAAATCTGTTTGAGGATTAAATGCTACTTCTTCTTCCCCATCCCCTGCGGCAATTTGTTCTTCAAGCTTGGCAATTTCATCATCGCTAAGCGGTTCTTCATCAGTTGTATCTAAGAGACCTTCTGATAATTTTGCTTCTAAAATCTCATCATCGGAAATACCTGTCTCTTCTTCATTAAGTTTTGATTCTTGCGCTAATCGTTGTTGTAATGATTCACTAAAAGGGAGTAGGGCATCTTCGAGTAAGCGAATGACACCACGCCCATGCGCTGCGGCAATTGGGTAAATTTCCCCAAGACCTAATGTATAAAAATCTGACATGGCGACATCAGGATCTAGACCATCGGTTTTATTTACGACCACAAATGTAGGTTTTTTTCGCTCTCTGAGGTGTTGCGTAATAAGGTGATCGGCAGGCATCAGACCTGAACGTCCATCTACCATAAATAAAACAACATCAGCTTCTTCAATCGCAAGAAGTGATTGTTCAGCCATATGTGTTTCAACCCCAACTTCAGTGCCATCGATTCCGCCTGTATCAATCAGAATAAAAGATTGATCGGCATAATTTGCATGACCATATTTTCTGTCTCTAGTCAAACCAGGAAAATCGGCAACCAATGCATCTCGTGTTTTAGTTAATCTATTAAATAATGTTGATTTACCTACATTGGGTCTACCTACTAGTGCGACTACTGGAATCATAATTCTTTTAAACCTACATTGAATGGCACAAATTTTTGCGCATAAAAATAAAAACGGCTGCTTAAAAATCATCAAGCAGCCGCTAAGATATCTCAGTGATTATTAGACGTTAATTTTGCAAAAAATTTTAACGTTCAATAGCATAAACAGACCCATTACGGGCTTGTAATATCACTTTATTACCTACTGTAATTGGGTTGGCAATAAATCCAGAGCTGTCTAATTTTTCTTTAGATACAAACGTACCTGTTTTTTTATCTAGCCAGAACACAAAACCTTCACCATCTGCTACCACAATATTATTACCGACTAAAGCAGGTCCAGTGACAAAACGCTTGTTGAGGCTTTCTTGCTTCCAAATTAACTGGTGATCATCAGTATTTAAAGCATAGATAATATCATTTTGATCAGTGAGATAAATCACTTCATCAGTCACAATAAAGTCGCGAATTGAGCCATATTCTGCCCTCCATATCGCTGCTCCTGAATCAAAATCAAATGCAACAAACATACTATTGTAGGCAATTGCATACACTATGCCATTATGAAAAACAGGCTCTGAGTCAATGTCACCTAATTGATCGATTTCAGTAGCACCGACCGGCTCAGCGACACGCTCCTGCCAGACTAATTGACCTAAATCAAAAGTAAAGGCATTGATTCTGCCATTATCACCACCTACAACAACAAACTTATCTTCAATAGTAATAGGAGAAGATTGGCCTCTTAATGTTAATACAGGAGTGTCTAGAGTAGCGCGCCATATTTCCGCACCAGAATTAATATCTAAAGACTGAAGAATACCATTAGTTGATACCACTAAAATTTTATCTTTTTGCACCGTAGGTCGAGCTATTATTTCTCCTGCAACAGGGACATCTAGAGCGATTGAGCCATCATTAGCATTTAATACAAATAAGCGACCTCTCTCGGTACCGATGTAAACTTTATCTTGGTGGAATGTTACTCCCCCTGATAATAGTGCGGATTTTCTGCGAGAAAGTAGTCCTTCTGATTCAGAAAGTTGAACTTCCCAAAGTGTTTTGCCAGAATCAAGGCTAAGAGCAGTCACTTTGCCTTGTCTGTCAGCAGCATAGATAATTCCATTGGCATGTGCAGGTCTGAGTGTAGAATAATATTCTCCTGTCCCTTTGCCAACAGAGGAATCCCATGCTGTTCTTGTTTCAAATTCAGGAAGGAACTCAGGAACTGGAGCCATGACTTCAAGTTCTTCACTAAAAGGATTAAGAGATTTAAGTGTAGAACACCCACTGAGTAATGAAATAGAAAGTACACTCACAAGTAAACTATAGCGCATGCGCATGTGATTTGCCTCAACTTGGTAAATTATTTAATTTTACGCGCAGGTATTCTTGAATAGAAGGATCTGCGACGGTAATTGCTTGTTCATAGAGTTTTCGAGCTTCTTGGATATCCCCTTTTCTTTTGAGAATGTCCGCTTTTAATTCGAAACGGTTAGCTCCCCACTCATTAGTAGGGATTGTGTTGAGTGTCGCTATTGCGTCATCAAACTTTTTTTGTTCTGATTGTAAATTAGCAAGCATGTAATTAATGCTGCTAGCCAAGTTTTTGTCGATGTTTTTTCTAGACACATCTGACAAAACAGCTTCAGCTTCTTTGAAAGATTTTTCAGCGGCGAGCTCTTTAGCGAAGGCCAAGGCCACAATACCGACATAATTGCTTTCATCCGTTTTTAAATAGGCACGAATTTGTTCATAAGTCTTTTGTTTTTCAGGGTTTTCAGTCCCTTCTTCAACAATTAATTCCTTGCTTTTATTCAATGCTGTTATGGTGGTGTAATATTCAGCGGCTTCATTTTGGACTGTTTTGACTTGATGCTTTTCATAAAAATTCCATCCCACTAACCCGCCAACACCGATAACAATCCCAACAGTAATAGCAATACCATTTTCTTTTAGGAATGTTTTAAATTGGTCAAATTGTTCATTATCCGTTTGCATTTAGATTACCTGCATCTTATCGCGAATTTTGTGCTAGATTCACTATTTAGTTTATTATCGATTCAATTAAATACCGAGTTAGATTATAAAGTAAATAGTTTAATTAGCGTATTAATTAATGTTATTTTCTAAAAATTCTATCACATCTTTTAAATTTAGCGTAATTTGCTCGCCCGATATGAGAGATTTAATTGTTATTTTATCTTGAGTTAATTCCTCTTCTCCAAGAATAATAGCAAATTTAGCTTTATGCTTATCTGCGCGAGTAAATTGTTTTTTTATGTTTCCACCTCCGTGGTTGACCATAAATTTTAATTGAGGTAGTTGATTTCTCAATGATTCAGTAACTTTAATCACAAGAGATTCATCATTACACGCATTTACAACATAAACATCGATTGTATTACCATCGAATAAAGATGGGTTCAGCTGATTGACTAAGAGAATGAGTCGTTCCATACCCATGGCAAACCCTACTGCAGGTGTTGCTTTGCCGCCGAGTTGCTGAACCAAGCCATCGTATCTTCCTCCAGCACAGACTGTGCCTTGGGCGCCTAATTCTGTGGTCACCCACTCAAATACTGTACGATTGTAGTAATCTAATCCTCTAACAAGTCTTTGATTAATTTTAAAATCAATGCCATTTATAGATAAAATATGGCACAAGCGCTCAAAATGTTCTTTAGATTCAGTTTCTAAAAAATCAAACAAGTCAGGAGCATCGGCTAAAATCTTTTGCACTTCAGGGTTTTTACTGTCGAGTATTCTTAAAGGATTCGTATCTAATCGCCTTAAGCAGTCTTCATCTAAAGCATCCTTGTGTTGAGATAAAAATTCAACTAGGGCTTTTTTATAGTTTGCTCTTTCCTCTAACGAACCGATAGAATTAAGTTCTAATGTAACGTGCTCATCAATCCCTAAGTTTTTCCACCATCTTGCCGTCATGATAATTAATTCAGCATCTATATCGGGTCCTTGTAATCCAAATACTTCGACACCTAATTGATTAAACTGTCTATATCGGCCTTTCTGAGGTCTTTCATAGCGGAACATAGGACCTAAGTACCAAAGGCGTTGTTCTTGGTTGTAAAGTAGTCCGTGTTCAATTCCTGCTCTGACACATCCTGCTGTACCTTCAGGTCTAAGAGTAAGACTTTCGCCTCCTCTGTCTTCAAAAGAGTACATCTCCTTTTCTACGACATCAGTCACTTCACCAATGGCTCGGTTGAACAAAGGAGTATGTTCTACAATTGGAAGGCGGATTTCATTGAACCCGTATTGCGTCAAGACCATTTTTAACTGTGTTTCTAGGATCTGCCACTGCTTTGCTTCTTCAGGAAGAAGATCATTCATTCCTCGGATGGCTTGAATAGTTTTACTCATAACGTCTTCTTTTAATTTTTTAATTGTTAATAGTTAGAGAATTCGATTTTTATCTAACAACGATGCCTTTTGCCTAATTTTTGCCTCAAGAGCATCTATAATATCGGTATTATCAAATCTTTCTTTTTGACGAATACCCTCATCGTAAAAGCCACTTTTTTTATGGCCTCCAGTGACTCCTAGAGTAGAAATCAGGGCTTCTCCTGGGCCATTCACAACGCACCCAATGATAGAAACATCCATCGGTGTAATAATATCTTCTAATCGTTCTTCTAAAGCATTTACTGTTGCGATCACATCAAATTCTTGTCTCGAGCAAGTAGGGCATGCAATAAAATTGATACCTCTTGATCTTATTCTTAGAGATTTTAGTATATCAAATCCTACTTTAACTTCTTCTACAGGATCAGCAGCCAATGAAATTCTGATAGTATCTCCTATCCCTTCAGCTAAAAGTAAACCTAACCCTATGGAAGATTTTACTGCACCACTTCTCATGCCACCTGCCTCTGTGATACCCAGGTGCAAAGGCTGTTGGATTTCTTTAGCAAGAAGGCGGTATGCTCCTACTGCTAAAAATACATCGGACGCTTTTACACTAACTTTAAAGTGTTCAAAATTGAGTTTATCGAGTATATCCACATGACGCATAGCTGATTCCACTAGTGCCTCTGGTGTAGGTTCACCGTATTTTTCTTGGATATCTTTTTCAAGTGATCCGCCATTCACACCAATTCTGATGGGAATGTTTTTATCTCGTGCGCAATCTACTACCGCTCTAATACGCTCTTGATTACCAATATTACCTGGATTAATTCTAAGGCAGTCAACACCATATTCTGCAACTTTAAGCGCGATACGATAATCGAAATGAATATCTGCAACCAAAGGGACAGTGACTTGACTTTTTATAAGTTTAAAGGCTTCAGCTGCATCCATTGTAGGCACAGAGACCCTAACGATATCTACCCCTACTCTTTCAAGACGTTTAATTTGGTTAACAGTTTCTATGACATCGGTAGTTTTTGTATTTGTCATTGATTGTACAGCAATCGGTGCACCGTCTCCAATAGGCACTTTACCCACATAAATTCTTTTAGACGCTCTGCGTTTAATTTGATTTTCTTGGTGCATAGATTGAATTACTCGACTTTAGGTAGTGTAAATTTAGCTACAGCGTTAGTTTTGATATATTCACTCATATCAACAGCGCTGCCATTGAATGTTATAGATACCGCACTAGGAGCACCAATTTTTAACTTATAAGGTTCTCCTCCGGTAAAAGAGAGTGATTCACCTTGTTTTTTAAGGCCTGAGAATATAATTTTATTTGAAGCATCTCTGACTTCAAGCCAACAATTTGCCACAAATTCAAATACAATCCCGGAACTGTTTTCGTTACTGACAGGTGAGTTAGTTTCACTGATGCCAGAATTTTCAATGACATAGCTTGAGGTCGAGTGATTGGCTAACGACTGGCTAATCGCTTGGTTTAAGGTAGCATCATCAATTTCACCTTGCGCGTTAGTAATCGAATTAGGGTCTAAAAGGGGTGAGCCTAGTTGATTAGTGCTGTTTATGTTCACACCAAGTGGATCGTTGATTTGTCCTGCTGTAGATAGAGGAAGATCTATAGGTGCGATAGAGGTTATGGCAGATTCATTAGCTCCAGGGTTAACTGATTGTGTGTCGATAGTTTCAGTTTGGGTGTCAGTAATATTGATATCTATGGGCGTAGGTATTGAACCATCAATATTAGTTTGTTGTTTTGTATTTATTTGGTAATCCTGAAACCACCATGCTGCGGTCACACCTACAGTAGTAAATACGATGAGTGCAGAAAATACTTTAAAAAACCTATCACGTCTACGCTTTCTTTTTTCTAGAGAAAAAGATTTCAAAGGTTTTGATATGGCTAATTCAGTAGGTTCTTGATGTTCAATCAAATTTAAAACAACAGATTCTTTAATTCCGAGTAGTTTAGCATAAGAACGTATGTAGCCTCTAAGGAAAGTAGGGGCAATATGATAAATATCGTCTTGCTCGATTTGAACTATTAGACTGTTTTTTAAGTGTAATTTTTTTGCAACAGAATCAATTGTTAAATCTTGTTTCTCTCTTTCTTCCTTAAAAATTTTCCCTAAGGTAATGAGGTTATTCTGTGCTGTTGTGTTTTCATGAGTGTTATTAAATTCTGTATTCATTTTTTAGTCTTCTCGACACTGATAGGGTGTTATTAGGCAGAAGGACAACTCTGTGGAGTATTTTCCAATCATATTACCTAAAAAATTTAGTTAAGCTGTCATTAACTGACATGCAAATTCGATTAGTTGATAATATCTTAAGTGAAGTAGTTCACTTTTATCACACTAGCCAAAAAAGACTTAATATAAGAGTGCTTTGGCTAATATAATTAAAAACACGAATAGTAAATCAGAATTATCTATACCTGTCGAGCTTATGTTATTGAAAAAAATAAAAAAATTAGGGTGAATTTTAATTTATTTTTTGTTTAACAAAAAAACATTTAGAAACACTTTAAGGGTAGCGATTTTTACACTAAACAATCCTATAAAATGCTTTCTATTGTAGCCTTTTATAGGATTAAAAATCAAATTTAATCACTCATTAAAGAAGATAAATTTCTTATTATATTTTCATTACATTGGTTCGGTAAAATTTAAGCTCTTCAATCGATTCCAATATGTCATCAAGTGCTTTATGAGTTGCTTTTTTGGTGAAGTTTTTTAAAATATCAGGCTGCCACCGATTGACTAATTCTTTTAAAGTACTGACATCTAAGTATCTGTAATGAAAATATTCTTCAAGAGTAGGCATGTAATTAAATAGGAACCTTCTATCTTGAGCGATACTGTTACCACATATAGGTGAGCAGTTTTCTGGTACCCATTGTTTTAGGAATTTTAGTGTTTCTAATTCAGCCTCTGCTTCACTAATTTGGCTTTCTTGCACCCTTTTTATAAGCCCTGACGTCCCATGTGTTTTTTGATTCCATTCGTCCATAAGTGCTAAGATTTCAGGGGGTTGATGGATGGCAATCACTGGACCTACCGCAAGCACATTCAGCATTTTATCTGTTACAATGGTGGCAATTTCTATGATTCTATCTTGATTTGGATTGAGGCCTGTCATTTCTAAATCAATCCAAATAAGGTTTTGATTATCTAACCGTTTAGTTATGGGATCTGTTAGTGTATGTTCTTTCATAGTATTCCTTGAGTAAACTTGATAAATAAGGGGATTCAACTAAATAAATTGAGTATATAGTAGCAGAAAAATGAATTTTTAATGTGAGATTCTCTTTTTCCATGAGTAAATTAATTAATTTTAGTGATTTTTTTATGGTATTTGACTTTAAATTTGTTACATTATAGGTTGAAGTATTTTTTTAAAATCTTACAATTTAAATTTTATGTAATTTTTTGATGTCATCATTTTATTTAGCAAATATTAAAGTCATTACTTACTAAGCAGGCAAATTATGCAACTATACAATTTAAAAGATCATAACGAGGTTGTCAGTTTTTCTAAGGCGGTTACACAAGGTTTAGGAAAAAACCAAGGATTATTTTTTCCATCAATAATTCCTTCTTTTTCCAAAGATGAAATAGATCATCTCTTGAATTTAAATTTTGTTGATAGAAGTACTGAAATTCTGTCTGCGTTTATTGGTGAAGAAATTGATAAAGACTTACTTAAACAGAGAGTAGCAAATGCTTTTACTTTCAAAGCCCCTGTTACTCCAGTTGAAAAAGATGTAGGTACTTTAGAATTATTTCATGGACCAACATTAGCATTTAAAGATTTTGGTGGCCGTTTTATGGCACAAATGCTTCAACATATAGCGGGTGATGAAAAAATCACAATATTAACGGCGACTTCTGGCGATACCGGTGCTGCAGTAGCCCACGCATTTTATCAAATACCCAACATTAAAGTGGTTATTCTTTATCCAAATGGCAAAATCAGCCCTCTGCAAGAAAAGCTCTTTTGCACTTTAGGGGGAAATATTCACACCATTGCTATCGAAAGTGATTTTGATGCTTGTCAAGCATTAGTCAAACAAGCATTTGATGATGAGGAATTAAAAGTAACTATAGGATTAAATTCAGCGAATTCTATCAATATCAGTAGATTACTAGCACAAATTTGCTATTACTTTGAGGCGTTTGCTCAGTTAACTAAACAACAGCAGTCACAATTAGTTATTTCAGTACCTAGCGGTAATTTTGGTGATCTAACTGCCGGTTTACTAGCAAAAGCGATGGGATTACCGATTAAAAGATTCATAGCGGCTACCAATGAAAATGATACCGTTCCACGTTATTTAGAGACTAAAGTTTGGGCTCCTAATAAAACTGTTGCAACGATTTCGAATGCAATGGATGTCAGTGCTCCAAATAATTGGCCAAGAGTTGAAGAAATTTTTAATCTCAAAGGTTGGGATTTAAGCGACTTAGGTACAGGTAAAGTCAGTGATAAAGTGACAGCTGAAACGATGAAAGAGTTAGACAAACTCGGTTATATTTCAGAACCTCATGCTGCGGTTGCTTATAGATTATTAAGAGATCAATTAGAGGATGGGGAATATGGTCTATTTTTGGGTACAGCGCATCCTGCCAAATTTATAGAGAGTGTCGAAGGCATTTTAGAACGTAAAATTGATTTGCCAAAAGCGCTAGCTGATAGGGCTAATCTCGATTTATTATCAAAATACATGCCTGCAGATTTTTCAAAGCTACGTGAATTTTTAATGTCCCTACCAAAATAAGCACTCTTCCTTATCCCTATTATCTTAAGAGTCGCTGATGGATTTCTTACTCATGCATATAAATAATGACTGAGAAATCCATTATTTCACTAATTGAAATGTATTCTTTTAAATATTTCAATTTTAGAAATAATAAATCATGCTATACTCTTTAAATACTTCAGTTACATAGTAGATTTTTTTATTGAAATGGATTGAAATATTCTCACGTATTATACTTATAAACCGTATAAATTTATTCATTCAGTGCACATTGGAGAAAGAAATGGCTCAAAATTACTTTAACACCTTAAATTTAAGACAGCAGTTAGCACAATTAGGTCAATGTCGTTTCATGTCAAGAGACGAATTTGCTTCTGAAGCGGACTATTTAAAAGGTAAAAAGATTGTCATCGTTGGTTGTGGAGCGCAAGGTTTAAACCAGGGTTTAAACATGAGAGATTCAGGATTAGATGTATCATATGCACTTCGCAAAGAAGCGATTGCTGAGAAAAGAGATTCTTTTAAACGTGCTTCTGAAAATGGATTTAAAGTGGGTACTTATGAAGAACTACTTCCTTCAGCGGATTTAGTAATAAATCTTACGCCAGACAAACAGCATTCTAAAGTCGTTGCTGATGTTCAACCACTCATGAAAAAAGGCGCTGCACTAGGTTACTCACATGGATTTAATATTGTTGAAGTGGGCGAAAAAATTCGTGAAGACTTAACAGTTGTGATGGTTGCACCAAAATGTCCAGGTACTGAAGTGCGTGAAGAATATAAACGTGGATTTGGTGTGCCTACATTAATCGCAGTTCATCCTGAAAATGATCCGAAGGGTGAAGGGCTAGCTATTGCTAAAGCTTGGGCTGCTGGAACAGGTGGTCATCGTGCTGGAGTATTGCAATCTTCTTTTGTTGCAGAAGTTAAATCTGACTTAATGGGTGAGCAAACTATTCTTTGTGGTATGCTGCAAGCAGGTTCTTTACTCTGTTTTGATAAAATGGTTGCGGATGGAGTAGATGCGAAGTATGCGGCTAAATTAATTCAATTTGGTTGGGAAGCAATTACTGAAGCCTTGAAACAAGGTGGTATCACTTTAATGATGGATAGATTAAGTAATACGGGTAAGTTACGTGCTTTTTCATTAGCTGAAGAGCTCAAAGTGATTATGGCTCCATTATTCCAAAAACATATGGATGATATTATTGCAGGTGATTTTTCAGCAGGTATGATGGCCGATTGGGCAAATGATGATAAAAACTTATTCACATGGCGTGAAGAAACAGGTAAAACAGCCTTTGAAAATGCAACATTAACAGATGATAAAATTGAAGAACAAGAATATTTCGATCATGGTATCGTGATGGTAGCAATGGTTAAAGCTGGGGTTGAGTTAGCTTTTGAAACGATGGTAGATGCTGGTATTATCGAAGAATCTGCTTATTATGAGTCACTTCATGAATTACCGTTAATTGCAAACACGATTGCTCGTAAACGTTTATATGAAATGAATGTGGTCATTTCAGATACTGCTGAGTATGGTAACTACCTTTTCTCTTATGCTGCAGTACCAATGCTTAAATCATTCATGGCAAATTTAAAACCTGGCGATTTAGGTCAAAAAATTAAAGACGCTGAGATTGACAATGTGCAGTTGCGTGAAGTTAATGAAGCCATCCGTAATCATCCAATCGAAAGTGTGGGTAGTACATTACGTGGCTATATGACTGATATGAAACGTATTGCGGTAGCTAATTAGTACACAAGACAAAATTATATTTTAGTCTGAATTTAATCCTACCGGCACTTACTCGTTATTTGGACATTAAGTAAGTACCGGTAGTTTTTTATATATTAATCAGGAGACTAACTTAAAAACACCTCCTAATTCATAAAATAATTAGTACTAAGATTAACTGAGCGCTCCTAGCTAAGATTACGTTATTTTATTGCCTACCCAAATGACTTTCCCCAAAACAAAAAATAGTCTATTGAGATTTTCTCCGTCAACAATTTCGGTACTGTAAGAAGTATTTATGCAGGAAAATTTAAACTTATTACCAATCATTTGTTGAACATGTCTTAATACTAAGGTGTCATTCATTAAAAGAAGATAAACTCCTTCAACAAATGCAGATTGGTGAGTATTCACGATAATGATATCGTGAGTATTTATCCTCGGACTCATACTGTCCGATGTCACTTGATAGCTAAATAATTGGTCAGGCTCACACTTAAATTCGTTTTGAATGAATTTCAAGCTAAACGGGATATTGAGTTTCTTTTTAGTGAATAATCCTTCAAGATTATCCGGTAAAGAAGACAATATCGGGTACTGAGCTATTAGTTCAAAAAGTTTTTGTTTAAGTATTGTATCGGATACAAAGAAAATGTCCTCTTTATCTATCAAATTTGCATAAGAATTCAATAAGTTGCTCGTACTGGGTTCACTGGCAATTAATCTCTCTGGATTATCTGTTTTGGGGTAAACAGCTATTTTTTCTTGTGATCCAATTCCAAATGCTAACCAACTAGGGTTGCATTCAAGTAATTCTGCTATTTCTCTGACTTTTTGTATATTTGGTACTGTTCTACCATAAAAATAATCCCGAATACTTTTATCTGAAATTCCACTTTTTCTAGCAAAACCTATAAAACTGGTATTTTTAAGGAGCTGTTGAAATCTTAAATGGAATGTATCCGAAGAATTTTCCAAATGGGTTAAACGTGTATAATTATCCTTATTTTTTTGCATAAATCGTCCTTGAAATGAATATATCTAGTACAAAAACACGACATAGTGTAATAAATACCCTATAATGCTTTACCTTAGTATTTAAAGTCGATATTATATCCTTTTAGGAGTAAAAAAACTATCTAGGTGGATAAAAAAGAAAGGAATCTTACTATGCAATCAAACACACAACAAATTTTAGATTGGCATCCTGCAGATATTCGAGCAGCATTAGAAAAAAAAGGAACTAATTTACGGCAAGTGTCAAGGGCAGCGGGTTTAGCTCCTGATACTTTAAAAAATACACTAGTGAGACGCTGGCCAAAAGGTGAGCGACTCATCGCTGAGGCGATTGGTGTTTCTCCAGAAATTATTTGGCCAAGCCGATATCAAAATAAAAAATAATTTCTGATATGACTAGCGTGAAACGAATTTAAAAAGTAGCTGTTATTATGTGATCAAGATAACAAATTTTATTAGTTTATTCATTATTCATTCAAATGAGATTGAATTGATAATGACTTTAAGTTATCGTACGTAACGTTAATTAAATTTTACGAGATTAAAACTATGCACTTCACCTCTAGTCAATTAAAGTCAACTCTGCAGAAGCATTTTGCTTCTTCTATAGTTGTTATTTTATCTGTGCTAGTGGTGGTCGTCGTCGGCTTAAAGCCGTGATGGGTGCTTAGCGCAAAATCGCAAACCCCACCGGCTAAAATCGGTGGGTTTTTTTTTGCCCCATCGATTAACCGGTTCTTTATTAATTATGCTTGTTAAACAAGCTTAAAAAAGGATTATGTTATGCAGATGACAGGTGCTGAAATTATTATTAAAGTGCTACAAAGCCATGGAATTACAAAAATAGCAGGAATTCCTGGTGGTGCGGCTCTTCCTATTTATGACGCATTAAGCCGTCAAAAATCTATTCAACATATTCTCGCTAGACATGAGCAAGGCGCTGGATTTATAGCCCAAGGTATGGCGAGAGCAACAGGAAAACCAGCAGTTTGTTTATCTTCAAGTGGACCTGGAGCTACTAATTTAGTCACTGCTATTGCAGATGCGAAGATGGATTCTATTCCTATTGTTTGTATCACAGCACAAGTACCTAATAATATGATAGGTACTGATGCATTCCAAGAAATTGACACCTATGGTATTTCAATCCCTATCACTAAATATAACTATTTAGTTAGAGACGTGAAGGATTTAACTCAGATATTATTAGACGCATTTACGCTTGCACAATCAGGTAGGCCTGGTCCTGTCTGGGTTGATATTCCTAAGGATGTCCTTATGGCGAATGTTGAAGAATCGACAGTATTAGAAACAATTAAAAACTATTCTATTGACTCTAATTTATTTGTGAGTAGTTTGAGTTCTGATGAGTTAGATAAAAAAATCACTGAGGCAGCATCTTGGATTAAAGCAGCAAAAAAACCTGTATTATATCTAGGTGGAGGAATAGTACATGCTAACGCTTCTATCGATGCGCTGCAATTAGCAGAAAAAGCCCAATTACCGACCACAATGACGTTAATGGGGTTAGGCTCAATACCCACTACTCACCCGCTAGCTATAGGTATGCTTGGTATGCACGGCGCTAGATACACCAATTTAATTTTACATGAGTCTGATTTATTGGTCGTTGTAGGTGCGCGGTTTGATGATAGAGCCGTAGGAAAAGTCGCTGAATTTTGTCCTAACGCAAAAATTATTCATATCGATATTGATGCGGCTGAAATAGATAAAATTAAAACTGCGCATCTTGCGATTGAATTAGATGCACAAGAAGCGTTACAACGGTTAGTGCAAAAAGTTGAAGTGATGGAAAGAAAAGAGTGGTTGAATGAAGTCGATATATTAAGAAATAATTATCCACTGGTAACAGATTCGCTTGACTCCCCTTTATCGCATTACGGCTTAATTAATCACTGTGCACAATATGCTGATAACGAGGCTTTTATTACAACGGATGTCGGTCAGCACCAAATGTGGGTTGCTCAAAGTTATCCATTTAGGATCCCAAGACAGTGGTTAACTTCTGGTGGATTAGGTACGATGGGATTTGGTGTACCTGCTGCGATTGGTGCTGCTTTAGCTTATCCAGATAAACAAGTTATCTGTTTTACTGGTGATGGCAGTATTATGATGAATATTCAGGAATTGGCTACATTAGCTGAACATCAACTAAATGTTAAGATTGTTTTATTAAATAATCGAGCCCTCGGGATGGTTCACCAGCAACAAACATTGTTTTATGAAGAAGAAATTTACGCATCAACTTATCACGATAGAACTAATTTTATTAAAATAGCAGAAGGTTTTGGGATAGATACGTGTGATTTAAATAGTGAAGGCAATCCAGCGGAGGCATTACGAATTAAATTATCCACTCGAGGTCCTTGTCTTATTCATGCCATGATTGATCTAAATGAAAAAGTTTATCCCGTTGTTGTACCTGGATCGGCTAATATTCACATGATTAATGCTTAAGGAGTGACTCATGACATCTAACACAAATATCACAACCCAACAAAATTCATTCGTAGTTAATTTACCTAGTAGTTCCAGTCCACAGGCTATTTTGACGCTTATTGTGAATAATCATCCTGGGGTTATGTCTCATATTTGTGGGCTTTTTGCGAGGCGGGCTTATAATATGGAAGGTATACTTTGTTTGCCAATTAATGATTGTGATACGTCTTTAAGTCGTATTTGGCTAAAAGTAAATGAAGATACTCGCCTTGCGCAAATCATTGCACAATTGAAAAAATTACAGGATGTCAAAGAAGTGCTTGAGTGCCCTATCGATCATCCTATATTTAAGCAGGTGGCACCTTATTTTGTGCAAACCCTTTGAGCTTGTGATATCAACTTTTAACCCAATTGTTATTTTTTATAATTATCAAGTCATTTCATTGTACGGCCTCGCCCGATTAGGGCGGGGAGATATCAGCTTGTAAACCTTGATATTTGAAAGAAAACACCCTAACTGACAAGAGGTAAGATTTTTAGAAACACTTAAAATCAAAAGGCATAAGACTCTAAAAATGGTTAAGCTTTTGTGATGGGAAAACTCATTATTTCAGCAAGAGAAGATTTATTTTGGCTTAGCATAAATACCCTATCTAAACCAATCGCAACTCCTGATGTGGGTGGCATCCCTTGACTTAATGCAGCTAATAAATATTCATCAATGGGCATGGGCATAAGCCCTTTTTCAATGCGTTCTAAATTATCAAGCTCAAAACGCTTGCGTTGTTCAATAGGGCAGGTAAGCTCGTGAAAACCATTAGCTAATTCTACACCTTTATAATAAAATTCAAATCTTTCAGCCACTCGATGATCTGTTTCATTTATCTTAGCAAGGGCAGCCTGTGAAGCGGGGAAATGAAAAATAGCCATTGGCTTTTCTAAGCCAATATGAGGCTCTACGCCTATAGCAAAAAGAAATTGGAGTAGTGTATCCCTATGGTTTTCTTCTTTTGCACCATCCCAACCTAGAGAAACTGCAGTAGTTTGTAATTCACAAAGTGGATCGGTTAGTGGATCGATATTGAGATGCTTTTGCATCGCATGTTGATAACTTAAGTAGTCACATGCAGGACAATTGAGTAAATATTGCAGCAGTTCATCGACTTCTTTGATTAAATTCATCATAGTAAAAAACGGTCGATACCATTCAAGCATGGTAAATTCAGGGTTATGTATCCTTCCTGACTCTTCGTTTCTAAAACATTTACCAATCTGAAAAATTGCACCACTGCCTGATGCAACCATTCGTTTCATATGGTATTCAGGACTTGTAATCAAGTATAGTGGTGAATGATTATATGAAGAATTTAAATAGAGTTCAGTTTTAAAACTGCTTAGGTTAGTGTCTGTCACAGCAAATTGACTGAGAATAGGGGTCTCGACCTCTAAAACCCCACGAGGTTCAAAGAATTGACGGATTCTACGCATAAAATTTGCACGCTTAACTAAGGTTGTATTTGATGCAGTCGGTTGCCATTCATCATAAGGTGGTATAAGAGTCTCTTTTTTATTATGCATTGAATACTTACCTTTAAATTATTGATCAGTCAGACCAAAGTACCATACCATTTTTATCTGTTTTACGGATGATATCGGCTAAGGGTTCTCCATTCGGTAAAATAAGTCCTGGTGCAATATCGAAAAGTGGAAAAAGCATAAATTCTCTTTCTAGTAGACCATGATGTGGTAAAGTTAATCTTTCATCATTCATTATACTATTCCCATAAAGCAATATATCAATATCCAAGGTTCGAGAAGCAAATCTTTCCTTTGTTCTTACTCTTCCTTGTTGTAATTCTATTGCTTGAGTACGATTCAATAATTCAATTGGAGTTAATTGAGTATCAATTGCTACGACAGCATTTAAATAATCATTTTGGCTCAATCCCCCAAGTGGCTTTGTTCTATAAAATGAAGAGACTTTTATAAAAGAAGAAAACTCAAGCTTTTTAATAGAGGTTATAGCATTATTGATATAGAGCATAGGATCGCCAAGATTACTTCCTAGTGCTAGATAAGCACGGTGCACGTGATTGGCATTATTGGAAAACATATTACTCATTTTATCCATCTTCACTTAGTTATTAGGTGTCTTTGAATTATTATTTGGCTTTTTACGAGGTCTTCTAGGCTTTTTTGCAGTATGCTTGGGATCATCAGCGGGCCATTGTGCACTTTGCGTTGCCCTCGGATCCGTATTAAAGTCTGACTCATAATTGTTTTGTGTATTATGTGTAGAGCGATCTATAGGATTATTTAACTGAAATTCTTCCCAATAATTTGCAAGAGTCTGTATTTCTTTATTTTTTTCAACAGCAGCTCTTAATTTTAAAAGATCAAAACCGGCTCTGAATTTACTCATTTCGAGTAAACTCATCGCCTTGTCTCCTTTATAACGGCTAAACTTAGATTGTAGGCGCCAAATATCTTTAATGACTAAAACTAAGCGCTTAGGAATAGCCAGAGTTTGATACTGCTCTTTAATTAAATCATCCATAGCTAAGAAAAAGGCATCTTTATCGGTGAGTCCACTTTCCTGTTTTATTGTTTTCGTCCTTTCTAGTAGAGGATACCAAAGCAACGCTGCAAATAAAAAGGCAGGATTAACACCTAATTCCTTTGCAATTCGTTCATCTGTGTTACTCAATACTTGTATTATCATCCGAGTAAAGGGCGTATCTTGCTGATCATCAAGCCAATCATCAAGTAACGGGAAAAGCACACCAAATAACTTAAACTCTCTTAATTTATGAAAACAAGCCACACCATATCCCCCTTGGAGGAGTTTAAGTGATTCATCAAACATTCTCGCTGGAGGAATGGCTTCGAGTAATGGCGATAACTCAAAGATAGGCGCCGCTGTTTCAGGACTTATTTTCATATTGAGTTTTGCAGAGAATCTTACTGCCCTTAACATTCTGACTGGATCTTCACGGTAACGGGTCACAGGATCGCCAATCAATTTGATTACTCCTAATTTTAAATCTTCAACGCCGCCAGCAAAATCTCTTACACTAAAATCTGCAATACTGTAATAGAGACAGTTAATAGTAAAATCTCTGCGGGCTGCATCTTGCTCTATGGTACCAAAGATATTGTCTCGTAAAAGCATGCCATTTTGTGCTTGGATAGCATGTGGGCTATCTATTTTAATATCATGAGGCGCTCTAAATGTTGCCACTTCAATAATTTCACGCCCATATACCACGTGAGCTAATTGAAATCGTCTGCCAATAATACGACAATTGCTGAACAATTTTTTTATTTGAGAAGGCGTTGCATTAGTACATACATCAAAATCTTTAGGTAAATTTCCTAATAATAAATCACGTACTCCTCCACCAACTAGATAAGCTTCAAAGCCGGCTTTATTTAAGCGATATAATACTTTTACTGCATTAGGGCTGATATTATCTCTACTGATATTGTGTAAATTTCGTGGGATAATGGTTTCAATTAATCCATTTCGTCTAACGCGTTGCTCCTTTTCCCCGCGCCTTATTTTGCTGGTTTTTTTTAAAGTTCGATCATTTGATCTATTGCTCTTAGAAGGTCCACGTTGTTTAGATGTTTTTTCAGTATCAGGATGCGAATTTCTTTCTCTTGTATGCTGATTATTATCGGCTCCCATTTTTTTCTGTGCATGCAAAGAGGGTTCCTTTCCACTATCAGAGGTATGTTGCTCAGCATCAATGGAGACTGGAGTTTTATTGCTCACTAATGAGCGATATAATTGCGTGATTCGTTTTAAAATAATACACCTCAAATAATGAAAAAACATCAAATAACGTTGATTAGAAATATAGAAAATCTATCACTTATACCGTGAATAAATCGCCGATTACAGGTACTATATTATCACAAACACCTAATAAGTTAAGTGGCCCAATAATAATTTAAAAAGGAATCAATATGGGTAATCCAATAAAAAACCTGTCTCAAAGCATACCCTCCCCTGATTTAACTCTCACTAGATGTGATTGGGTTAATAACACTGATGCACTCTACATAACCTATCATGACCAAGAATGGGGGAAACCATGTTTGGATAGGAATACGCTTTTTGCCATGCTTTGTTTAGAAGGTCAGCAGGCAGGTCTTTCTTGGTACACTGTGTTAAAAAAGCGTGCGCACTATTATACCAGTTTTCATCATTTTGTACCTGAAAAAGTCTCAGGAATTGATGACGAAATGATGAATGAATTAAAAAATGATCCTGGGTTAATTAGGCATCTAGGGAAACTCTCTTCAATTGTTTCTAATGCGCAAGCTTTGCTTAAAATGGAGGCAGAGGGTGAGAATTTTGTCGAATTTATTTGGTCTTTTGTGAATGGTAAGTCTAAAATCAATCATTTCAATAGCATAGAAGAAATTCCTGCGAGTACAGAAGAATCTATCCAGCTCTCTAAGGCGCTAAAGAAAAGAGGATTTCGCTTTGTAGGTCCCACAATCTGTTATGCGTTTATGCAAGCAACAGGCTTAGTCAATGATCATCTATTATCTTGTCACTTTCGAGAATAATAGTATCAATTTATTGATCTCTAGGGTACTAAGCGATCAAACGACTAAATTAATTTTAAAGCCCGTCAAGTCATGGTAATATAACCCATTAATTAGCATCATCAGTATTTTAAGGAATCGCCATGAAAGCCGCTACAGCCGTTATTTATCGTTCGGCATTAACTCATAATTACAAAACTATAAAATCAATGTCACCTAAAAGCCATTTGATGGCAGTGGTTAAAGCTAATGGCTATGGACATGGAGCGCTTGAAGTGGCTTCGACGCTGACGCATGCCGATTATCTTGGTGTTGCTCGCATTGACGAAGCGATTGCATTGAGAGAAGCCGGGGTGGAGGCTAAAATTTTATTACTCGAAGGCTTTGTCAGTGAAGAATGTGTTCCTTCACTCCTAAAATATAATCTTGAAACAGTGATTCACTGCCATGAACAAGTGATGATGCTAGAAAAATTTAATTCTGCTACTTCAATTAAAATTTGGCTTAAATTAGATACCGGTATGCATAGATTAGGAATTCGTTTGGATGAAGCAGACGCTATATTTGAGCGGATATGCAATATCTCATGGATAGAAAAACCTATCAATGTAATGACCCATTTTGCTTGCTCTGATGAGTTAAATAATCCCTTCACAAACGATCAAATTGATAGATTTGATGGGTTTATCCAACATAAAGTCGTGGGGCAAACTTCATTAGCTGCTTCCGGTGGTATTCTATTTTGGCCACAGTCACATAGGCATCTTAACAGGGCTGGGATTATTTTATATGGTATATCTCCTGTTCTTCAAAAACCCGCCAGTGATTTTGGCTTATCTCCTGTCATGCAATTAGAAAGTCGGCTTATTGCTATTCGCCGCCACTCTCAAGGTGAAAGTGTAGGATATAACGCAACGTGGGTAAGTCCGCGAGATACCGTAATAGGTGTTGTTGCAATAGGTTATGGAGATGGCTATTCTCGTTCGATTAAAAATGGTACCCCTGTACTGATTAATGGAAGAGAAGTACCTTTAGTTGGTAGAGTTTCTATGGATATGATAACAATTGACTTAGGCCCAGATGCTTTAGATAAAGTGGGTGATAAAGTCGTTTTATGGGGGCAAGATTTGCCTATTGAACGCATTGCACATCTTAATAATCTTTCACCCTATGAGTTGATGACTCAATTAACTTCTCGTGTTAATTTAGTTTATGCCGATTAATGTAATATGTTACTTGTATAAAATGCTAGTGGAATGAATTGATGCCTAACTATTTGCTGTTTTTATTTCCTATTTTAGCCTACCTCTTAGGTTCCATTTCCAGTGCTATTTTATTACACCGTTTATACCACTTACCCGATCCTCGTACATTAGGTTCTAAAAATCCAGGCGCGGTAAATACTTTTAGAAATGGGCATACCAAAATTGCATTATGTGTTTTTATATTTGATGTTTTAAAAGGTATGCTACCAGTTTGGATAGCATACCGTCTAGGATTACCCTTATTTTACGTCAGTCTTACTGCATTAGCCTCTTGTATAGGCCATGCTTATCCTGTTTTTTTTAATTTTAAAGGAGGAAAGTGTGTGGCAACTGCACTTGGCGCTGTCGCACCTATTGGCTTTGATTTGAGTGGTTTGATGATCGCCACATGGCTAATAGTACTCATTCTTAGTGGATATTCTTCTTTAGCGTCTATTGTCGCTGCTGTAGCTGCCCCAATTTATATTTGGTGGTTTCGCCCTGAATATACGTTTGCAGTTGCAATGCTCTCTTGTTTAATCATCTGGAGACACCATGAAAATTTAGAAAGATTATGGAGACGCCAAGAACCTAAAATTTTTTCTAAATCAAAAAATGATAATTATTGATTTTTTGCTGCTTTTTTGAGTTCAAGTATACCTGGAAGTAATGATTCTATTTGCACAAGAATATTCGCACAGGTCTCTTTTTTATTCTCATCTGGTAACAATTCAAGCAGGTTTTTTAAGTTTAACATTTTATCATCAATATTTTTCATGATAAGCGTCTCTTGAGTATCTTGAGCAAACTCGCTATTCATTGACTCAATTTTATTAAAAACATCTTTGCACTCTTTAATGCTACCCAATTGTTGTGCGTTTGGCTCTGATAATGAAACATTTACTGTCGAGGAGAGAGCATTACTAAATGATATGCTGCTTTCATTTGCCGCAAAACTCAGTTTAGAAACACTAATGAAAAAAATTATAGCTAAATATTTCATGTTCATTTTAGGTTTTCCACCAGAGGTTATTAGTGACTATTAAATGGTTAATTCTCTAGGGTCATCAGTTTTAGCTATTGATTGAATCCTATAGATACCATCATTGCTATTTTATCTCATGATTATCTTGCTGCATATGTCTCCTATTTTGAGCTTCTTGTGCGCTCTCTAGAATACGGTGATAGTTCTCAAAGCGAAGTTCGCTTATTTTTTGCATTGTTACAGCTTCTTTTATTAGGCAACCAGGATCATCAAGATGCTTACAATCTCTAAACTTACATCCTCCAAGATAGGCATGAAATTCTATATATCCTTGAGTGATTTGTTCTCGAGAAAGATGCCATAAACCAAATTCTCTGATACCAGGAGAATCAATAACACTGCCACCTGAAGGAAGATGATAGAGTCTTGAACTGGTTGTTGTATGCTGCCCTAATCCTGACGTTTGTGATACATCATTAACAAGAATTGGAGTGTCCTTATTAGGCAATATAGCATTTAATAGACTAGATTTTCCTACACCTGATTGACCTGCAAAAATACTGATTTTATTGGCTAATAAGGTCTTAATCGCGTTAAGTCCAATATCTGTAATACTCGATGCATATACCACCCTATAATCAATATTTTCATAGATTGCTAACAATTCTTTAAACTCAGAAAGCTCAGTTTCATTTAATAAATCAATTTTATTAAGTAGAATAATTGGCTTTAATCCCATGGTATGACAGCTAATCAGATAACGGTCAATAACATTAAGCGATAAAGCGGGTAAGGGAGAACAGACAATAATGACTTGATCAATATTGGCTGCTACCGGTTTTAGTCCATCATAAATATCAGGTCTTGATAATAACGTTTTTCTTGGATGTAAAGCCTCTATGATGCCTGTGCCTAATGAAGGGCCTTGATGATAAGGCCTAAAAAGAACTTTATCTCCAGTGACAATTGCAGCCAGCGTTCTTCTCATATGACATCTATGGATTTGACCTAAATTATCTTCAACATCAGCCTGTTTGCCAAATCGGCTGATAATGATCCCCTCCCCACTTGGACCAAATAAAGACTCATCCACTATTTGTTCCGTTTGAGATTGGCTCAAGCGTTTTTTCTGATTATCTGCAACCCGTCTACGCTGCCCTATTGATAATTTCTTCTTATATTGCATTTTTTATCCATTGTCTTTATTTATAAGAAAATTAATTACGCTCTATTTCTGCAATCGCATGTGCGACTTTTTGTACATTTTGACTATTTAAGCCCGCAAGGCAAATACGACCACTATCAATTAAATAAATACCATGGGTATCTCTCAATTCTTTGACTTTTTCTTTAGTTAGGCCTGTATAACTAAACATGCCCCGTTGTTTAAGTAAATAAGAAAAATTTTTATTGGGTAATGTTTCACTAAGCGCGTTGAACAAGGCTTGACGCATATTGATGATACGAGCCCTCATTTGATTCACTTCATCGATCCATGATTTATTTAAATCCGGTGTATTCAAAACTTCACTAACTATAGCTCCCCCAAAATTAGGCGGACTAGAGTAATTACGTCTTACCGTTGCTTTTAACTGGCCTAAAACTCTAGAAGCTGTCGCTTTATTTTCACATACTACTGACAGCCCCCCTACGCGCTCTGCATACAAGGAAAAAATTTTTGAAAAAGAGTTGCTCACAAAACAGTTTATATTTGCCTCAGTTATTGCGCGTATTGCATAAGCATCTTGTTCAATGTCCTCTGCAAATCCCTGATAAGCGATATCTAAAAAGGGGATAAGCTCTTTGTCTTTTAAGACAGCTATGAGTTGATCCCACTGTGACTTATTTAAATCCGCACCCGTAGGGTTATGACAGCATGGATGAAGTAAAACAATACTTTGTTTTTTTAATGAGGTTAAAGTACTTAGCATACCATCGAAATCAACGCCGCCTGTTTTTTCATCAAAATAAGGATAAGTATGAGTTTTGAATCCAGCTCCAGCAAAGATAGCAATATGGTTTTCCCAAGTTGGGTTACTGACCCATACTTCAGAATTAGGGAAATAACTGGCTAAGAAGTCAGCTCCTATTTTAAGTGCTCCTGATCCACCGACAGTTTGAATGGTTGCAATACGCTCATCGATAACTGCGCAAGAGTTTTGTCCAAAAAGTAAATTCATTACTGCATTACGGTAATTAGGGTTACCTTCCATTGGTAAATACAAAGAGGCTTCATTGCTAAGTGATTGACCTAAGCGTTTTTTGACTGCTTTTACGACCTCTAATTCGGGAACAATTGCATCATCATTATAGTAAAGACCGATACTCAAATTCACTTTGTCCGTTCTTGGATCTTGTTTGAATGTTTCCATTAATGAAAGAATGGGATCACCTGCATAATTTTCAACATTGTCAAAAAGGGATGTTGTGGTCATAGTGTTTTCCTCTAAATATTTATGAGTATAAAAGTGAGAGATCACTTTTTATAGAATTAGTGAAATAAATTCAGTAATTGTGCAAAATCATCAAAGACAAAATCGGGCTTAGCATCAGCAATCGGTTGGTGGTAATTGTATCCATAGGTTAATCCAACAGATAAAACACCCGCGTTTTTAGCGCATTCAATATCATTTTTTGAATCACCAACAAATAAAAATTCGTTGGTTAATATACCGAGCGAACCTAATGTTTGAAAAATAGGGGCCGGATGAGGTTTTTTCTCTTTAACATCATCAGCGCCTAATACTAAACAAAACATTTTACTGAGTCCTAATCCATTTAAAAGTTCTGGCAAAAATTGCGAAGGTTTATTGGTGATGAGTACTAAAGGGATCTGTTTTTGTTTTAAAGCATGTAATGTTGAAAATACATTAGGATAAAGTTGAGTGCCATCCGTCATTAATTCTGAATAGAAAGCATCAAATCTTTTTCGCAACGAGGAAAAATCAAAAGAGTAATATGCATCAGAACCTTTAATTGTTTCGATAGTTTTTCTAAGTAGAATATCAATGCCGTTACCTATAAAGCCTTTGGTTTGATACTCATCAACAGGGGAGAGTTCAGAAGCGATTAAGGCTAAATTAAGGGCTTGATGGATACCGGGTAAGCTGTCTACAATTGTTCCATCAAGATCAAATCCAATCGCTTGGATTTTTGAAGATAAGTATTTTAGAGGTTGAGTATTCATCAACAATAGATCCTTTGCCTCACGGAGAATTATCTACAGGCATCTTTCATGGTTTTAATGATAGTCGCGTAATCAGGTTTACCAAAAATGGCTGAACCCGCAACAAAAGTATCTGCTCCTGCTTTAAAAATTGATTGGATGTTATATTCGGTGACTCCTCCATCGACAGATAAACGAATGTTGAGATTATTTTCGTTAATTTTTCTTCTTATATCAGTGATTTTTTTTAGTGCTGACGGGAGAAATTTTTGACCACCAAAACCTGGGTTAACAGACATCACTAGTATCAAATCAAGCTTGTCCATAATATAATCTAAACAGTCAATTGAGGTTGCAGGATTCAAAGCAATTCCCGCTTGGCAGCCTAAATCTTTAATCATCTGCAAGTTTCTATCTAAATGAATTGTTGCTTCTGGATGAATCGTGATTAAAGAAGCCCCTGCCTTGGCAAAGTCTTGAATCATATTTTCAACAGGAGATACCATTAAATGTACGTCAATAGGTGCAGTGATACCGTCTTTTCTTAATGCTTCACAAATCATAGGGCCAAAACTTAGGTTAGGGACATAATGATTGTCCATTACATCAAAGTGTATCCATTCAGCGCCTGCGTCAAGTACAGTTCTTGTTTCTTCACCGAGCTTTGCAAAATTAGCGGCTAAAATTGAGGGGGCAATAATGGGTAGATGCATAATCACTCCTTATGGTTAATTGGGATAATAGATAGCTAAAATTTCTTTGACTTCAGGCCTTTTCCCTTGGCTATTGATTAAGCGCCTGACCTTATGACTGTAAAGTGTAGCATCATCATACCACTCTCTTGTTTGTGGAGTGTCATGATTTGAAATTAGCACAGTAGATTTTTTTTGTAAGCTATTTTTTTTTGCTAATTCAATCAATTTTCTTTGACTCTCAATACTAAAATCATCGGTGTGATAGCTTGTAAAACTTAATCCCTCTGTCAGAGGTGCATAAGGAGGATCACAGTAAATAATAGAATTATTTGGGGCTAAGTCAAATATCTGTTCAAAAGGATAATTGTAAAAAGTGGCATTTTGGGCTTTTTTAGAAAAATATAATATTTTTTCTTTGTTAAAAGTGACCTTCTTATAACTTCCAAAAGGGACATTAAAGATGCCTTTTTTGTTATAACGACATAGGCCATTAAAACCAAATTTATTTAAATAGAGAAAAATCACAGCTCGCTCATAAGTGTCTTTACTGAGATTGAATTTTTCTCTAAATTCGTAAAAAGTATCGGGATTATTATTGGCTGGCCTAAATAAAGCCTCAGCATCTTTAATATATGCTTTTGCTTCATTTTGTATAATCTTATAAAGGTTAATTAAGTCTGAATTAATGTCATTGAGTATATAGTGCTCATAGTGGGTATTAAGGAAAACACTTCCCGCGCCAATAAAAGGCTCTACAAAAACATCAGAAGAGGGAAAATGAGGCGTTAAAAAATCTAACACTTTATATTTGCCACCTGCCCATTTTAAAAAAGGCCTCTGCTTATCATTGACTTTTGCTCTCAACATTTTCTCTCTTAAGGGGACTTTCTTACCCATGGATGATTTGCTTGTATTTTGCTCGGTAAAGTTTGTATAGCATTTTTTGCTTCCTGGGCTGAGGCGTAATGCCCTGTTACTAATACATACCAACGTGAACCATTATTTGTTGTTTCAATGACTCGAGCCGTGATAAGATTTTGAGATACAGCCAGTTTTCTCAAGCCTTCAGGAGAGGCAGCTGAAGCCACTTGAATTGTATAATTTCCCCCCCGTCCATTATTTATTTTTACAGGCTTGCTATACATCTGCTCTGTTTTTTTAGTTTGTTTTTGCGTAGATTTAGCAGCAGGTTTTTGTGCTTTAGAAGAATCTATTTGGGGTGTTGAATGATTAGTTTGTAATTTAGGTGTTGTCTTTTGAGCAGGCAATTGTTGGTTTTTTTGACTTATGTTAGGCACAGGTTCAACTGCCGGTTTATTTTGTGGGATTTCCGCCTGTTGATTTAACTGCTGTTGTAGTTGTTGTGCGATGACGGTATTATTTTCCTGTTTAACTATAGCCGTTTCAGGTTGTAAAATAGGCGTTGATCTCGTATTATTTGATTGAACTTGAGATGGATTGGTCGACTTACCTTGGGCCGACGAAGACTGTTTAATCACTGTGGTTGAATTTACGTTTGGCGAAATTTGTACTGCTTGGGTATTTAATTCCACCGCAGGAGTTGTTTGTATGACAGTGGTTTTAGTATTGGGTGTTATGACTTGTCTTGTGATATTTGTTTCAGGCGTCGAAGGTGTTTGTTTATTCCTATCGGAAGTTGTTTGAGTAGCTACTGTAGGTAGCGTTGTTTTTACTCCTTGAGTAACAAGACTAGATGCTTCATTTGGCTGCTTCTTGACATTATTCTCCACGCCTTTTGGTGAGACTTGTGGATTATTAGGATCTACACCATCAATTAAAGGGGGTTCGTTATTTGCATAAATAAGAGGTAAATTGGACTGTATAGTTTGATTAATGATTTTTTCACTCGTCAGATTATCGTTCGACTGATTATTTGCAATTTGGTTATCATCAGACGTAACAACTTCGGGTATATCAAGAGATAATTCAAGTGGCATTTCTTGTACTTCATTCATTGGCTTAGAGTCTTGCATCAAAAACCAGGTACCCACTGAGATCACTGTCAATAATAAAAACAACGCAATTAAATACACATACAATTTAACATGGCTCTTTTTTTTCTTATTTCCTAATCTGTTTATTCTAATTTTTTGTTCGAATTCCATCTGTTCCATATCTAACCTCTATTTAGATTTTGTACCATAATCACTTATTATAACGTATGTGACATAAAAATTCTTCAATAATACCCCTATATTTCTATGGTGATAGCAAATGTTGACGGTTTAAAAATTAAAATATACTTTGATAACAATTACTTTGAGCAACGCTCAATGGCGTGTAAGATAATTTGTTGATCTACATTATTTTTGACAACACTTTGGCCAATTTCTATGGGCAAAACAAGTCGTAATTTACCTTCAAGTACTTTTTTATCTCTTAGCATATGGGGAATATAATCATTCGCGGTCATTTCGCTAGGCGCAAGGATTGGAAGGTTAGCTTTTTTCAATAAATTTTTCACTCTAATCAAAGATTCGCTGTGCATTAATCCTAATTTCAAAGACGTTTCACAAGCCATTAGCATTCCAACGGATACCGCTTCTCCATGAAGCCATTTACCGTAACCTAAATGTGCCTCTATTGCATGACCATAGGTATGCCCCAAATTTAATAAAGCCCTATCTCCTTGCTCAGTCTCATCTCTCATAACGACATCGGCTTTTAATTCGCAACAACGTTTAATTGTATAGACGAGGGCATTCTCATCAAGATCCATAATATGTTCAATATTTTCTTCTAACCATTCAAAGAAGGGTAAGTCGAAGATTATCCCATATTTTATCACTTCTGCTAATCCAGCACTGAATTCCCTTGGTGGAAGTGTCTTTAAACAATCAGTATCAATAATAACGGATTTTGGTTGGTAAAAAGCCCCAATCATATTTTTTCCTAATGGATGATTAACGGCTGTTTTTCCACCTACAGATGAGTCAACTTGTGATAGGAGTGTTGTAGGTATTTGAACAAAAGGGATTCCCCTTTGATAACAGGCGCTTGCAAAACCGACTAAATCACCAATAACCCCTCCACCTAGTGCAATTAATAAGGAATCTCGACCAAATGAGTGTTCTAACAATTCGGTAAATACCGTATTTAAAATATCAAGGGATTTATACTCTTCTCCGTCTGGTAATATTGTGTGTAAGACTCTATTTTCATTCGATGATAATTGAGCTTTGATTCCCTCGAGGTACAGAGGCGAAATTGTTTCATTCGTGACTATCATTATATTTTTTTTAGAGCGCCAAAGAGAAAAAAAGGCTTTATTTTTAAAAAGACCTGGCTGAATATAAATAGGGTAACTTCTTTCATCCAAGCTTACAATTAGAGATGGTTCAGTAGTGTTTGCCATGAAATTTATCCTCATTAAACCCTTACAGGGTCAACTTTAAATTTTTCTTCAATTGCCTCTATGATGAGAAGAGCAACATTTTTCGGTTTATGATTATCTGTTTGAATTATGATATGTGCGGTTGATTCATAAAGTGGATTGCGCTCTAAAGCTAACGATTCTAAAAGTTCCTTTTTAGATGCAGCATTTTGTAATAGAGGCCTTTTTGTGTCATTTTTAGTTCTTTGTAATTGTTTTTCAACACTCGTTGCCAGATAAACAACGATGCCATTTTCCTGAATAAGCAGTCTATTTTTTCCAGATTTAATAGCACCACCACCGGTAGAAAGAATGATGGGGTGTTTTTCGCATAATTGAGCGATCATTTTTTCTTCACGCAATCTAAATCCAGCTTCCCCTTCCACATCGAAAATCCAGCTGATATTAATACCAGCTTTTGATTCTATTTCATCATCAGAATCATAAAAGGGCCTATCTAACATTTGGGCTAGATGCTTACCAATAGTTGTTTTGCCTGCGGCCATAGGGCCAATCAATATGATATTTTTCATTATTTATATGCTTATTTATATTGTGAATATCTGGATAGCTATGAATCTAATCTACTGCATGCCGTTATAAAGTATGCATGCTTATTGTTATTCAGTCTGTTTCAGTAAATGAATTTAAGGCGAACTTTATTGTACATAGTTTTTTATAGCAGTAGAATTATGAATCACTGATTAGTTTATTTAAATTAGCAATAAATTTATGCTAAAAAATATTTAGTTAAATTATGACACTAAAAGCATATAATATCTATCATCTTATCTTGATAGCATCATAATGAGGTTCATATTTTTTGATTTGCTAAAAGATATTGAAAATTTAATCTGTTACAATATTCATTCTTAAGATCATCTTGAAAAAATATACCCCTTTATAATATGCATTTTGATACGTTTTAGCAGAAAATTTTTCAGTGACTGAGTTATTATTACATTAATTAAGATATATCAATTATTGAGGCAAAGAGTGTTATGAATATTTTAGAACAATTAGAAACGCGTATCTCACAACTTTTAGAAAACATGAGTCTTATGCAGATGGAGATTGATGAGCTTACCGATAAAAATACATACCTACAAAATAAGATAGCCCAAACAGAAGAATTAGAAGCTGAAGTAATAAAAATTCGTGCAGAACAAGCCTTGTGGCATCAAAGATTGCAGCAACTTTTAGGGAAAATAGATGATGTCACAGTTTCTGATGAACAACCTCAAGAGCAAACATTATCAGCCAATCAAATGCATGACAGCATTCACAGTGCAGATGCTTCCAAAATAGGGACTCAGGAGTTGCCACAATTGAATGAAGAAGAAATGCCTTTTTTTGATATAAATCAAAATTTCACCCCAGATGAGACAAGTAGTGATTATAAGAAACAGCCATTAGTTTAACACTTAAAATGCATCATTGAGTTATGTTATTGAGTTTTAAATCTATGAGGTTTCTATGCATTTATTGTATTGGCTTGATATTTTAGGCACCGCTGTATTTGCTATTTCAGGAGTTTTGCTTGCTGGTAGACTAAAAATGGATCCTTTCGGTGTACTTGTCCTAGGGACTGTCACCGCGATAGGTGGTGGTACGATTAGAGACTTATTATTAGATGTTCCCGTTTTTTGGATTGTTGATTCTACTGATTTAATCATCGCGATTGTTACTTGTTTTGCAACCATTGTTCTGGTTAGAAGGCCGAATACATTGCCTAAATGGATTTTGCCGGTCCTTGATGCGATAGGTCTTGCTGTTTTCGTAGGTATTGGTGTGAATAAAGCTCTTACTCAAGAAGTTAATGCACTTGTTGCAGTTTGCATGGGTGTTCTGACCGGAGTGGGTGGGGGAATGATACGTGATACTCTTGCCCGAGAAATCCCTATGATTCTGCGCAAAGAAGTTTATGCGACAGCTTGTATTATTGGTGGTGCTATTCATGCCCTAAGTTATTTATATTTTGAATTAAGTATGCCAATGGCAACCCTATTGGGTATTCTTGCAACGCTGAGTATTAGGTTGACTGCTATTCGTTGGCGACTTCAATTACCCACATTTGCTTTAGAAAATTAGTCGCGAGATGATATGCTATGAAATATAAAAAACTTGAAAACTTAGAGTCTGGCTGGAAATGGCAATATCTTGTTAATAAAAATCATGAGGGTATTCCAATCTCTAAATACCAAGTCTTAAGCGAACAGCAAGAGGCAGTAAATAAACTCTTTTTAATTGAAAATAAGCCTGAAGAAATTGCTAAATGGCTTGATGAAAATCTAAATCCAGATCTTGTGGTGAAACTTAATCAAGCTATTCGTGCTAGGAGAAAGCGCTATTTTAATGCTGAGAATAAGTTTAATCGAAAAAAATCAATTGATCTTGAATATTCTGTGTGGCATCGATTATCAAGTTTATCACAAAAACGGCATAAAACTTTATCTGAGACTATTATTCAACTAATTGAAGAAGCCGAAGAAAAGGATAAATATGTTGAGCATCTTGCAAATGTTAAAAACGATTTGTTAGATATATTGAAAAAATAGAATCAGAGTGAATTCATTATTCAAATAACGATTTAATTCTTTGTGCTTATTTTTAGTGGGTTAATCAATATATAATTTCATCTTAGCTAGTATGCGAATAAGCTAAGATTTTTATTATTTTTAATTATTTGCTTTATTAAAGATAAGGCTCTCGTTTTCTTGCTTTTTACGTAAGGTTCTCTTAGTTCTGTCAATTACATCTCCGGCTAATTGTCCACAAGCTGCATCGATATCATCTCCTCGCGTTCTTCTTACAATCGTGATAAATCCTCGCTCCATTAATACTTTGGCAAATTTATCTATGCGAGTGTTTGAACTTCTTCCATAGGGAGCTCCAGGGAAAGGGTTCCACGGAATGAGATTTATTTTAGCTGGGGTATCTTTTAAGCAATCTGCTAATTCATGGGCTTGTTCAATGCTATCATTGACACCATTGAGCATGACATACTCTACTGTTACTCTACCATGATTTGCATTTGATTTAGCGAGATAACGTCTGACTGATGCCAGAAATGTCTCAATATTATATTTTTTATTGATTGGAACCAGTTCATCTCTTAGAGCGTCGTTCGGGGCATGTAGAGATATTGCTAAGGCCACATCTATCATGTCTCCTAATTTATCTAAAGCAGGCACTACACCCGAAGTAGATAAAGTTACACGCCGTTTAGATAAACCAAAGCCAAGATCATCTAGCATAAGTTCCATTGCAGGAACAACGTGAGCAAGATTTAATAGAGGTTCACCCATTCCCATCATTACAACATTAGTAATTGGTCTAGATTCAGATAACCGAGTAGCGCCTAAAATTTGAGAAGCTCTCCATACTTGGCCAATAATTTCCCAAACACGTAAATTACGGTTAAACCCTTGCTGCGCAGTGGAGCAGAAGGTACATTCTAAAGCACAACCAACCTGTGAAGAGACACAAAGAGTTGCTCTATCATGATCAGGAATATAAACCGTTTCTACTTGCTGCCCACCTACTTGAAAAGCCCACTTAATCGTGCCATCTTTTGCACGTTGTTCTTTTGCAACCGTAGGTGCTTTAATTTCTGCGATTTGTTTCAGTTTTTCTCTAAGTGATTTGGTGATATCTGTCATTAAATCGAAATCATCATAACAGTAATGATAAATCCAACGCATCACTTGAGTCGCACGAAATGGTTTTTCTCCTAGCGACACAAAAAATTCTTTCATTTGAGGAAAGGTTAAATCAAGAAGATTAATTTTTTCATTTTTATCTTCTATAACAGGTACAATATTTTCAGATGGCATGATCATTTTCGGTGTTTCATTGGTGCTGCTTAAGAAAAAACGTTAAGCAGCAAAAAAATTAAGAACGAGGACAAATTTCGTTATCAGTAAAGAAATAAGCGATTTCACGCTGAGCTGACTCTACAGCATCTGAACCATGTACTGCATTTGCTGTAAAGCTATCAGCATAGTCTGCACGAAGTGTTCCAGCTAAGGCATTATCAGGATTAGTTGCACCCATTAGGTCACGATGACGAGTTACAGCATTTTCACCTTCTAGTACTTGTACCATTATAGGACCAGAAGTCATAAAATTGACTAGCTCGCCAAAAAAAGGACGCTCTTTATGCTCAGCATAAAATCCTTCAGCTTGCTCTTTAGTTAAATGCATCATTTTAGCAGCAATAATTTTAAAGCCTGCAGCTTCAAAACGAGCATAGATTGCGCCAATAGCATTTTTAGCTACTGCATTAGGTTTAATAATAGAAAAAGTACGTTCGATAGCCATATAAAACTCCTATAATTAGTTAAAACTGTCTTTTGATGGATAAGCAAAAAACAGTAGCCGATAAGTTAAAAACATATTAAAAAAGCAATTATAAATTAAAGATAAAAAAAGTCTTTAAAAATTTACTAAGATTTCTTTTTTAATGCGGCTAACATCGCATCACCAAAAGCACTATTAGCAGTTGAAACGTTTTGTTTGCTTGATTTTGGTGAATGGTTAGTCTTACGTTGCATTGTATTTGTAGCTGTTGGCGCTTTCCCCACTTTTAAAACCTCTTCAGGTTCGACATCTAATCTCATGCTTAGGGCAATTCTTTGGCGGTTCTTATCGACTTCCATGACTTTAACCTTAACTACATCCCCTGCTTTAACGACACTGTATGGATCATCCACAAATGAATCTGAAAGTAATGAAATATGCACTAATCCATCCTGATGAACGCCAATATCTACAAAAGCTCCAAAGTTAGTTACATTAGTTACTGTGCCTTCCAATATTATACCAAGGCTAAGATCATCAATAGAATCTATTCCGTCACTGAAGGTTGCAGTTTTGAATTCAGGTCTAGGATCACGTCCTGGTTTTTCTAATTCCTTTAAAATATCTTGGACGGTGGGTAATCCAAATTTGTCATCTATAAAGTCTCTTGGATTCAAACTAGACAAAAGTTGGCTGTTACCAATCACCTCTTCAATGGGCAGATTGAGTTTTTTTAAAATCCGTTCAACTACTGGATAAGCTTCAGGATGCACTGAAGAAGCATCTAGGGGGTTTCTTCCTTTAGAAATCTTTAAAAAACCAGCGCATTGTTCAAACGCTTTAGGTCCTAATCTTGCGACGTCGAGTAGCTCTTTGCGGTCGGTAAATCGCCCTTTATCATCACGCCACTTTACAATGTTTTCAGCAATTTGTTTATTTAATCCCGCTACTCGAGTGAGGAGAGGCACTGATGCAGTGTTAAGATCTACTCCGACAGTATTTACACAATCTTCAACGACATTATCTAATTTTGTGGCTAATGCAGTTTGGCTGACATCATGTTGGTATTGGCCAACTCCTATAGATTTTGGGTCTATTTTAACTAATTCTGCTAAAGGATCTTGAAGCCTTCTAGCAATAGAAACTGCACCACGTAATGAGACATCCAAATCAGGAAATTCTAAAGCAGCCAGTTGTGAAGCTGAATAGACAGAGGCACCAGCCTCACTTACAATCACTTTTTGTGCTGTAATTTGAGGAAACTCTTTTTGCACGTTTAAGAAAAAACGTTCAGTTTCTCTTGACGCTGTACCATTACCTATTGCGACAATTTCCACATGATGTTTTAAGCAAAGGGCAGCAATAATTTGCGACGCTTTAGTTTCCTGGCCACTATGAGGATAAATTGTTTCTGTTGCAACGAGCTTACCAGTCGCATCAATAACAGCAACTTTTACACCTGTTCTAAAACCAGGATCTAAGCCCATGGTTGGTTTCATTCCGGCAGGTGCAGCCATCAATAAATCTTTCAAGTTACGGGCAAATACATTGATTGCTTCTGTTTCAGCGGTATCTTTCACTTTAGCCATTAGTTCTGTTTCAAGATGCAGCAATACTTTTATTTTCCAAGTCCAATTAATGACACTTTGTTTCCAAACATCGGCTGGATTGCCTGTATTTTTAAATCCTAGATGAGAAGCAATTAGTTCTTCACCCATACTATTTTTTATTGATGCCTCCACTGAGGGATCAGGATTTAGTGAAAGTGAGAGTATACTTTCATTTCTGCCACGAAACATGGCTAGTGCTCTGTGTGAAGGGACTTTAGATAAAAGCTCATTATGGGAAAAATAGTCTGAGAATTTAGCGCCTTCCGCTTCTTTACCCTCAATAACTGTGGCACAGATATGCGCATTATTCCATAAATAGTCTCTTATTTTGGCTAATAAGTCTGCATCCTCAGAGAACTGTTCCATTAAAATGTAGCGAGCGCCATCTAGCGCTTCTTTCACTGAAGTAATGCCTTTATCCACATCAATAAATTCTTCAGCCAGATTTTCTGGAATAAAAGATGAATTTGTCCACAGTTTTTCTGCAAGTGGCAATAACCCCGCTTCGATAGCAATTTGCCCTCGTGTTCTTCTTTTAGGTTTATAGGGTAAATAAAGATCTTCTAGTTCTGTTTTATTTAAGGTACCATTAATTTTAGTTTCAAGCTCAGGGGTCAACTTACCTTGTTCTTCTATAGATTTTAGTATAACCCTTTTTCTATCAATGACTTCTCTTAAATAGATCAGACGTGTTTCTAGTAATCTAAGCTGAGAATCATCAAGTCCTCCTGTGACTTCTTTGCGGTAACGAGCAATAAAGGGGACTGTGTTGCCTTCATCTAATAAATTAATTGCAGCTGTGACTTGAGCAGAGGTTGCGTTTATTTCATTCGCAATGAGTAATGATAGGTCTTGGCTCATTGTATTTCCTTCTCTTTAAGACGGTTAATGATGGACAAAATGATGTTAATGGTTAATTTTACCATAGATTAGCCTGCTCTGGTCAAATGAAGTAATATTAACAAATATTTTTCTAATACAATGAAAAAAAGTTCTGTTTATTTCGAAACCATTATAAACTTTGTATTTTTCATTTTATGCATTTTCATTTATTTGTTAGAAACCAGTATTACTTATTTGCAAAACATTTTAATCCATGTGCAAGAAATAGATTATATATAGTAGAGAAGAGAATATAGCCGCATAAGTAAATATGATATTGATAAAGTACATAACAGTTAAAGAATTAAATAAAATGACTTTATGACTATAACTAATGTTAAATCTTATTTTTATCCATTATATTAAGTGGTAATTTGTATAAGAGAAAATTAATATGAATAAAAAAAATGAACTAAACAATATTAAAAAAAGCCCCTATATTACAAGAGAGGGTTGGCGAATTTTAGATGAAGAATTGAAATTTCTTTGGCGAATAGAGCGGCCTAAAATCACACAAGCAGTTTCAGAAGCCGCTGCATTAGGAGATCGTTCAGAAAATGCTGAATATATTTATGGCAAGAAAAGATTAAGGGAGATTGATAGGCGTGTTAGATTTTTATCAAAGCGCTTAGATGAACTCAAAATTGTTGATTATCATCCGTCTCAAGAAGGTAAAGTTTTTTTTGGTGCAACAGTTTCATTAGAAGATGAGTTAGGGGATATTCAAACCTACCGGATTGTTGGTTCCGATGAATTTGATCCTAAAAAAAAATGGATTTCAGTTGATTCACCAGTAGCAAAATCAATTTTAGGAAAATGTATTGATGATGAAGTCATCGTAAATACACCGAATGGTAAAATTAGCTTGATAATAAATGACATTAAATATACAAATAAAAATTAAGTTTTACAAATAATAATAAAACTACATTAATTGAAAATATTTTCATAAATTGTTTCATTAAAATTGTTATTGTTACAACTTATCTATAAGAAAAAATACAATTATTAATACCCTTAATTGATATTATTATGGGTATAATATAGCATCTGTTTTTTATGGATGGTTTATTTAAATGTTTAATCTTTTATACAAATCAGTGAAATATTTATATAACTTTTTTTAAATAAAAAATATGTCATGAAATTTATAAAAGATTATTTGTAGGTTTAATTGGCATATAAGGAAATAACAATGCAAGATAACCAAAAAATATTACTCGTAGATGATGATGTTAGACTTCGTGGGCTATTAGAAAGATATTTAACCGAGCAAGGATTCTTGGTTCGTAGTGCTGCGAATGCAGATCAAATGGATCGGATTTTAGCAAGGGAAACGTTCCATCTTATTGTCCTAGATCTTATGCTTCCAGGAGAAGATGGCTTATCCATTTGTCGTAGAATGCGTAATAATAGCAATCAAATTCCAATTATAATAGTTACTGCTAAAGGAGAGGAAGTTGATAGAATTGTAGGACTTGAAATTGGTGCAGATGATTATTTATCTAAACCATTTAATCCTCGTGAATTACTTGCTCGGGTAAGGGCTGTGTTAAGGCGTCAAGTAATTGAGATGCCAGGAGCTCCTTCACAAGACACTTCTGTGGTGAATTTTGGTCGTTTCAAATTAAATCTAGGTACTCGTGAAATGTTTTGTGAAGATCAACCTATGATTTTGACCAGTGGTGAGTTTGCTGTACTTAAAGCATTGGTTACTAATGCAAGAGAACCGCTATCTCGTGATAAGTTGATGAATCTTGCACGAGGAAGAGAATACAGTGCGATGGAACGTTCCATCGATGTTCAGATTTCCAGATTAAGAAGAATGATTGAAGATGATCCAACACATCCAAGATATATTCAAACTGTCTGGGGTCTAGGTTACGTATTTGTTCCGGATGGCATTGAGGCATAATGGAATTTAATCGTGTTCTAAAAAGTTCATTCTCACATACGTTATTGCTTGTTATTGGGCTTATGCTGATAACTTTAGCAATAACGTATTGGGTTGTGCTAAATTATGCGATTTTACCAAGTTTAGAGCCATTCAGCCGTGTTCTAGGGCATGAAATTAAAATGCTTACCACAGATACCCTATTGTTGGATGATGGTTCTGTTGTGCCTTTTCCATCTGATTGGCGTCAAGAAATTTTTCATCACTTAGGCTTATCATTATTTGATGAGCCGACAGCGATGCAAAATGGCCTAGCATGGGCAAAATATTATCCCGTCTTAACAGATGAAATCTCTGAGCAGCTAGGTGTTGCCTCCGATGTTCGTTTAGAAATCGGAGCTAATCACCCTGTGATTTGGTTAAATACTGACTATTCTCCTGATATTTGGGTTCGTGTCCCACTTTTTGAAATACGCCAAGGTGGGATCATTTCCATTTTACGTTATACGCTTTTTATTGTTATTCTAGCGGCTATTGTTGCATGGTTTTTCTTCCGCTCTCAGCATAAACCTCTTAGTGAGTTACAAATGGCAGCTACGTTGTTGGGTAAAGGCGATTTTCCTAGTCCTGTCAAAGAAATGGGCGCTGCTGATGTTCGCGCTGTTGTAAGAGCTTTCAATAAGATGGTTAAGGATATTCAAAAGCTTGAAGATGACAGAAAATTAATAATCGCAGGTGTCAGCCATGATTTGAGAACACCGCTTGCTCGATTACGATTAATAAGTGAAATGTTACCAGAGGAAGAACTTTCTGTTCAGGCATCGATTAATCTGGAAGTTGAAGAATGTAATAAAATGCTTCAGCAGTTTTTAGATTTTATGCATACAGGTGAAGAGATTCAAAAGCAAGATATTGAACTAAATACTTTATTACTTGATGCAATTTCTCAATTTAGTGATCATATAGAAAATTTTGAATACGATTTAGTAGATGCGCCACTTATGGTTAATATAGATCCTATTTCAGTTAAAAGAGTCATCAATAATTTAATCGTGAATGCATTAAATTACGGTAATGGTTGGGTAAAAGTGGTATCTGGTCAGTCAGCAAAACAAGTATGGATACAAATTGATGATGATGGCCCGGGAATTGAACCCGATAAGCTTGATAGACTATTTGAGCCTTTTGTTAGGGGCGAGGCCGCGAGAACTACCCCTGGTTCAGGATTAGGCTTAGCAATTGTGAAAAGAATTATTGATTCACACCAGGGAAATATCTTTGTAAGTCGCAGTAACAAAGGGGGATTTTCTATTAGGATATATCTGCCCAAAGCCTGATAAGTCCTCTGCCTCTATAAATAATATAGAGGCATTTTCAGTGAAAATCACTTTATATAGGACTTCAATCTGCAGATTAACGAGTCCATTATGTCAACCAAGTGCTTTTTTGTTTTGTTCTAATATAATCCTAAGAACTAAAAGATATCGCCCCTGAGTGAATTTTGCCTGTCCTAAAAAGAAAGAAAAGCATCAGCTTTCCTTTCCCTAAGTGTTTAATTTTTTATTTCCCATTTAACTGTTAGCGCGTTGCGCAGAGTATTCGCACACTTAATTTTGCTGTTGATGTTTGTAACCTTTATAAGCTAAAGGGATAAATGAAATTGAAATTGCTAGCAAGCTTACCCAGCTGATGTACCAAACAGCAGCGAGTTCAGTTTTACTCAGCAACCAAATTGTGAATACAGGTGTCACTCCCCCAAACACACCATAAGCAAGATTATATGCAGAAGATAAACCTGAAAATCTAATTTCTGGAGGGAAAGCTCGGGTACTTATGATCGGTGTCAAGACGATAATACCTACAAAAAAGCCTAAAATGCAGTAATTAAACATTAATGTTGAGGCACCAATACTTGCATGGAGTCCACTATAGAAAACATAGCTGCTTATGATTAAGCCAATAAATCCGATTAAGGCCGTTTTAGTTGTCCCTATGACGTCAGAAACAACCCCCCAAAATATACAGCCAATAGATAGCATAAGAGTAGCTAGAGCGTTGGCCTCTATGGAAAGCGTTTTATCAATTTTGTGAACGGAACCAAGAATACTGTTTGGGGTCATTAGGATAATAACTACAATTGCAGTTGATAATGTCCACGTCATAATAGCAGTAATACCGCACGCTAATAAATGCTGAGAAAAAACGGTTTTGATCGGCAGTGACTGGGCTACTTTTTTTTCTGCCTGTAAGGATTTAAAAACAGGTGTTTCTTCCAGATAGCGTCTTAGATATACTGATATAAAGCCAAATGCACCACCTAGTATAAAAGGGATGCGCCAAGCAAATTCATCAATTTCTTCTTTAGTATATGTTCTTTGAATTGCAATCGAAATTAGTGAACCTAACAAAATCCCTCCTGTAATTCCAGAGGTAAGAGTACCTATCCCAAATCCATAGCGATGTTTAGGCGTATGCTCTGCGATAAACACCCAAGCACCAGGCATTTCTCCTCCGATAGCGGCTCCTTGTAGGATTCTCATAAGGACTAACAATATGGGTGCAAATACACCAATTTGCTCGTAAGTAGGAAGTACACCTATCATTAAGGTAGGGAACGCCATCAAAAAAATACTTAAAGTAAACATTTTTTTACGTCCGATCGTATCCCCAAAATGCGCCATAATAATTCCACCCACTGGTCTTGCTAAGTAACCTGCTGCAAATACACCTAGTGTATTTATTTGCTGTAAGAATTCATTGTCACTTGGGAAAAATAGGGGGCCTAATGTGGAGGTGAAAAAAACAAAAATAACAAAATCATAAAATTCTAATGTGCCGCCTAAAGAGGATAATCCAAGTGTTTTAATATGTTCTTTGGTTAGTTTTTTTTCAGGCTGACGAGTGGTTTCTGTACTCACGATAAAGTCCTCGATATTTTTTAATAATATGCTCTGGTGTTTATTTTATTTCTATTACTTAGTAAGTAAAAGGAGTGAAGATTGAAAAGATTACTGTTGTTTAAAACCGATCGATTGTAGATTGTTTTTGCATTTTTCACAATCTTAGTCTGTGATTTTTTGAATAGGGCAATTTTTTATTTAGAAAAACTTGATTTATCCCCTAAGTTCCTAGAGGATTAGTATATTTTTTGTGCGAGTGTGATATATTTTTCTCTATTAAGCGGGGTATTTCGAAATAATGCTTTAAGTATAAAAGAATGTTTAGGATAATGGGCGTCTTAATAATCAATTAATGGGTTTAAATTATGTTTTCAATTTTTTCAGAATTAGATTTAGTTACGATTATATTTTTATTTCTTGCGTTAGGATTAGTGCTATTTTACGAAGCAGTGAATGGATTTCATGATACAGCAAATGCTGTAGCTACGGTTATCTATACTCGTGCTATGACTCCCTATAACGCAGTTATTATGGCTGGAATTTTTAATTTTTTAGGGGTTATTTTAGGTGGACTTAGTGTTGCTTATGCAATTGTTCACTTATTTCCTAATGAAGTGTTATTAAATATTGGTTCTAAGCAAGGCATTTTAATGATGCTATCTTTGTTAGTTGCTGCATTAACGTGGAATTTAGGTACTTGGTATTTTGGTATTCCTGCGTCTAGTTCACATACTTTGATTGGTTCTATTGTGGGTGTGGCTTTGGGGAATGCAATATTTGAAAATACCCCTATGCTTGAGGCCATAAATATATCAAAAGTTACTAGTATTGGATTGTCACTAATTATCTCTCCTCTTGTGGGTATGGTACTTGCTGGAGGGCTATTGTTTTTCTTATTAAAATTTTGGAATACTAAAAAACGTAGAAGAATTCACATGACTCCAGAAGAGAGAGAAAAAAAGTATCGTAAAAAGAAACCCCCTTTTTGGACTCGTATTTCTCTCATAGGTTCAGCAATTGGTGTAAGTTATGTTCATGGTTCAAATGATGGACAAAAAGGAATTGGGTTAGTGATGCTCGCATTAATTGCAATAGCCCCCTCTGTTTTTGTAGTTAATCTTTCGTCAGATGCTTACCAAATACAAAGAACACATGGCGCGATTTACTCTTTTCAAGATATGGTTGCTCGTTACCCGAATGTTTTGATTTCAAAAGAACATACAGATGTTACTGTGACTGACAATGAAACACGTTTTGTATGCGATATTAATCCGTCAGAAAGTATCGAATTAAGCTTAAGATTATTAGATAAATTACCTTCATACACTAAGCTTACTAGCGATGAAAGAATACAAGTGAGAAGAGCTCTTATTTGTATTGATGAATCTATGAAGGTACTTTTAAGTCATTCTGGACTAACTGATTCAGATCGCACTTTGCTCAGCAAAATCAAAAAAGAAGACTTATTAATCACTATAGAATATGCACCTGTTTGGGTGATTATTTCTGTTGCTTTGGCTTTAGGCATTGGGACCATGATTGGATGGAGAAGAGTTGTGGTTACTATTGGTGAAAAAATTGGTAAACAAGGCATGACTTATGCGCAGGGATTTTCGGCTCAGTTGACGGCTGCTGTCAGTATAGGTATTGCGAGTCAAACAGGTATGCCAGTGTCCACTACGCATGTATTATCTTCAGCTGTTGCTGGTACGATGATTGCAGGCGGGGGGGGAGTGCAATCTAAAACAGTAAAAACAATTTTTATGGCTTGGGTCTTAACTTTACCTGTTACTGTGCTTTTGTCGGGTGGTTTATATTTACTCGCCATTAACATATTTTAATTAATTAAAGTAACCGTCTTGTGATAAGGCGGTTGCATAATTCCCACTCTAAATTTTCCATAAAAAACATTTAATGTTTTATTGTGAAAAATTTCCTCGTTATGTTTTCTTCGTTAATTATTAAATAAGTAAAAATCCTATTAAATTTTCGTTTTCGAAAGTCACATTCTATTAACTATTATTTATACATATGCTATCATTTTAAAAAGGACAAAAATAATTAACGATAAGGATATCGCTATGGAGAATAAGTTGCCACAATTAGGTGGTCAGTGTGTCGCAGAAGCTCTAGGTACTTTACTTTTCCTCTTTTTAGGTATAGGGTCCGTAGCTGCTTTAAAATTGACAAGTGCAGAGTTTGGTCAATGGGAAATTAGCATTATTTGGGGTTTTAGCGTAGCTCTCGCTATATATTTAACCTCAGGTGTATCAGGAGCGCATTTAAACCCAGCAGTGACAGTCTGTTTATGGATGTTTGGCCGATGTGAAGGAAAAAAGGTAATTCCTTTCATAATTTCTCAAATGATAGGTGCTTTTTTAGGAGCGGCGTTAGTTTATTTGCTCTATGCGAATCTACTTCAAGATTTTGTTTCATCTTATCCCGCTCTACCTGCCACAGATAAACCAGTTATACTTGAAGTGGCAAGTATTTTTTCTACCTATCCACATCCTAAAATAACATGGTTGCAAGCATTTCAAGTAGAACTTGTGACTACGGCAATTTTAATGTGTCTTATTTTTGCTTTAACAGATGAAGGTAATGGCTTACCTAGAGGTGCTCTTGCTCCTTTACTGATTGGTATTCTTATCGCGGTTATAGGTGCTTCAATTGGGCCGTTAACCGGTTTTGCCATGAATCCAGCAAGAGACTTCGGGCCTAAATTGTTTACTTATTTAGTCGCCCGCGATCCTATTGTGTTCATAGGTAATGAATCTGTGCCATATTTTTGGATTCCAATAATTGCTCCTATAGTTGGGGCTTTAATTGGCGCGTCAATTTATCGTTTTGCTATTAAAACGAATTTACCAAAGCATGTGAGTTAATCAATTTTTAGAGGTATGATTCTTTTTACTGATTGAATCAAATGTCCAAGTTTAAAATCATAATTTTAGGGTATTAGAATGTCTGAATTTACTAATAAATATATCGTCGCGCTAGATCAAGGAACTACGAGCTCTCGAGCGATAATTTTTGATCATAATGCCAATATTGTTGCATTATCTCAAAGGGAGTTCACTCAAGTGTATCCTAAAGCAGGATGGATTGAGCATGACCCATTAGAGATTTGGGCTTCTCAAAGCTCTGTATTGGTTGAGGTCTTAGCTAAAGCCAATATTAGTACCGATGAAATTGCAGGTATTGGGATTACAAACCAAAGAGAAACAACCATTGTATGGGAAAAAGAGACAGGTAAACCGATTTATAACGCGATTGTGTGGCAGTGTCGAAGAACAGCTGATATCTGTGAAAAACTCAAAAATGAAGGGCTAGAGGATTATATCCGTGAAGCTACAGGGCTAGTTGTTGATCCCTATTTTTCTGGAAGCAAAGTACGTTGGATTTTAGATAACGTTGATGGAGCACAAGCAAGAGCAGAAAAGGGAGAATTACTATTTGGTACGGTAGATACTTGGCTAGTTTGGAAAATGACACAGGGTAAAATACATGTGACTGACTATACTAATGCATCTAGAACAATGCTATTTAATATTCATAATTTAAATTGGGATGAGAAAATGCTTAAAGCATTAAATATCCCAAGGGCTATGTTACCTGAGGTTAAATCCTCTTCTGCAATATATGGTCAGATGAATCTCGGAGGAAAAGGAGGAACTCGTGTCCCTATTGCGGGCATAGCTGGCGATCAACAAGCGGCATTATTTGGTCAATTATGTGTTGAACCGGGTATGGCCAAAAATACCTATGGAACGGGTTGCTTTTTGTTGATGAATACTGGTAACTCTCCAGTTAAGTCATCTCATGGCCTATTAACAACCTTGGCTTGTGGCCCAAAAGGTGAGGCTAATTATGCACTTGAAGGGGCTGTTTTTGTTGGCGGTGCTTCTATTCAATGGTTACGTGATGAACTCAAACTTATTCCAGAAGCTGCAGATTCTGAATATTTTGCAGGAAAAGTTAAAGACACCAATGGAGTGTATGTTGTTCCTGCATTCACAGGTTTAGGTGCACCTTATTGGGATCCTTATGCCAGAGGAGCCATTTTTGGTTTAACGCGCGGTGCAAATAGTAATCACATCATTAGAGCGACCTTAGAATCTATTGCATTCCAGTCAAGAGATTTAATCGAAGCGATGCAAGCGGACGCTGACTGTAGATTAAAATCATTAAGAGTAGATGGAGGTGCGGTTGCTAATAAATTTTTAATGCAATTTCAGTCTGATATTCTAGGAACGATAGTTGAAAAACCAGCAATGGGTGAGGTCACAGCTTTAGGGGCAGCTTTCCTAGCAGGTCTTGCAATTGGGTTTTGGAAAGATTTAGAAGAAGTGAAATCTAAAGCGGAAATAGAGAAACGTTATAAACCGAGTTTTGAAACCACGGAGCGTGAGGAGCGTTACCGTGGTTGGAAAAAAGCGGTTGTCCGTGCTCAAGCGTGGGTTGATCACGATTAACATAAAACTATTTTAGATACAATAATTGAATAGGTATCTTAGTTTCATACTGAGATACCTTTTTTATTCAGTCGCTATTTTCATACCGTTTCTTCTTAACATTATACAACTCTACATAATATTGCACAGCTCAACAAAACTGCATCCTCCAATATCTTTTTGAAACTATGGCACATGTTACCTAATCTTTTCAGGTATATGTTGTCCTTACTTCCATTTCATATCTTATAATACTTAGATATTGATTTTTTCCATCCAAATTTTTGATTAATTATTCAATATGTGACCAATAACAGCGTTTGTTATTGCAATTTTATGCTGTTTTGTTGCATAATTCATTTTAAAGATAAAAGGAATTATTTGTTTTTTGTGAATCTAGCTACTTAAGTCCATCATGTTCAATATCCTCAGGAGTACAAATGAAAAACTTAACTATTTTGGTCAAAGCATTGGTTATGACAACCGGTTGTCTAGCGTTGACAATATCTTCTTTTACTCAAGCTGCTATCCCTGATTCGCTGCGTGTTAGTACAAATCCTGCATATGCCCCTTTTTCTTATAAAACTTCAGATAATCAAGTTGCAGGATTTGATATTGATTTAGGTAATGAAATTTGTAAAAGATTGGCTGTTGAGTGTACTTGGACTGAAGCTGAATTTGATGCTTTAATACCAGGTTTATTGGCGAAAAAGAGTGATTTCATTGTCTCTTCTGTTTCTATTACCCCTGAGAGATTAAAACAGATTGATTTCAGTGATAAATTATATTCAGCGAACTCTAGGCTAATCGCTCCCGAAGGTGAAGCTATCGAACCTACGGTAGAATCGTTAAAAGGTAAAAGTGTTGGCGTATTACAAGGTTCAGTTCAAGAAGCGTATGCTAATGATAAGTGGCGAGTAAATGGTGTAGATGTTATTGCATATCAAAATCAAGATCTTGTCTATGCAGATTTAGTTGCTGGTCGTTTAGATACTGCATTTCAGGATGAAGCTGCTGCGAGTTTTGGTTTCTTACAAGATGAACAGGGTAAGGGTTTTGTATTTGCTGGCCCAGCCGTCAAAGATGATATTTATTTTGGACCAGGTACTGGTGCTGCGATTAGAAAAGAAGATAAAGAATTGACCCAAGCGATTAATAAAGTATTATCTGAAATGTTGGCTGATGGCACATATGAAGAAATTGCAAAAAAATATTTTGATTTTGATATTTATGGTCATTAATAAAATTTTATTATAAAAATAATGCAACTTTAGGTATGATACATACCATGTTCCATACTAGTTCATGAGTATCCTTTACTCATGAGAATAAATAATCATTTTAACCTTTAGGTGATAATATGAAAAACGTATTGAAAAATATTGTTTGTAGTTCAGTAGTTTTTTTCTCATTAGGCTCTGTTGCACAAATGCCTACTTCTATAACTATTGCGACTGACCCTACTTATGCTCCATTCTCATATAAAACGTCAGACAATAAGTTTGCAGGTTTTGATGTAGATTTAGGTAATGAGATTTGTAAGCGTGTTGGTATTGAATGTAAATGGATTGAAAGTGATTTTGATGCGTTAATCCCTAGCCTTCAGGCGAAAAAAAGTGATGCAGTTATTTCTTCGCTCTCTGTGACTGAACAACGTTTGAAGGAAATCGATTTTTCTGAAAAGCTATATGCAGCTAATTCAAGACTCGTTGCTGAAAAAGGCAGTGATATTTTACCAACGATTGCAAGTTTAAAAGGTAAAACAGTTGGAGTATTACAAGGATCAACTCAAGAAGCATATGCAAGTGATGTTTGGAAACCTGAAGGCATTGAAGTGATTTCTTATCAGAACCAAGATTTGGTTTATGATGACATTATTGCAGGTAGATTAGACGCCATATTCCAAGATGAAGCGGCAGCAAGTTTTGGTTTTTTAAAATTAGATATGGGCTCAAGTTTTGAGTTTGCAGGCCCTGCAGTTGCTGATATTAAATATTTTGGTGTAGGTACCGCTATGGGGCTTAGAAAAGGCCAAGATGAATTGAAATTGGCAGTTAATAAAGCTATTTCAGATATGGTAGCAGATGGTACCTATGATAAACTAGCATCGCAATATTTTGATTTCGATGTATACGGCAAAAATTAATAGGACATTAATACTGATCTGACCCACTTAGCCACCTAGATAATTCAAGGTGGCTAAGTTTTTTAAAGAGCCTCCTTTTTTTCTATTTCCTCTTTCCTCTTATTTAATAAGCATGATGATTAAATCTAAATTAGGAAATGATAATACATTGAATTTGCAGAGATAAATTTAAATGATTGATTTATATGGTTTTGGTAATGTCATTCTTGAGGGTGCTAAAATGACCCTTAAGCTGGCGTTATTGTCATTAATGATTGCCTTTTTATTAGGCCTTATAGGTGCAAGCGCTAAATTGTCAAAACATAGGTTTTTGAGAATATGGTTTGATTTTTATACCACTCTAGCAAGGGGGGTTCCAGAAATAGTTCTTATGTTGATTGTATTTTATGGTATTCAAATTCTTCTTAATTCAGTCACTGAATCACTTAACTTACCCATTTTACAAATGAATGAGTTTGTAACAGGTTGCCTTACTTTGGGGATAATATATGGGGCCTATTTTACAGAAACCTTTCGTGGAGCTTTTATTTCAGTCGATAAAGGTGAGATTGAAGCGGCTAAGGCATTTGGTCTGAATAGATGGCAAGTATTTTATCGAATTGTATTTCCTTCTATGATGAGATTCGCTCTGCCTGGTATTGGAAATAACTGGTTGGTTTTACTTAAAGCGACTGCATTAGTCTCTATTTTAGCTTTAAATGATTTAGTAAGAAATACGCAATCAGCAATAGCTTCAAGAGAAACTCCGAATGACGCTAAGTTTATGTTTTATGCTGTGGCTGCTGGAATATATCTTTTATTTACCGCGGTTTCTTCCGTTGGGCTTTGGTGGTTAGAACGCCACTTCAATGTTGGCGTAAAAAAATCAAAATTTTAATAGTTACGTATTCGTTTGACGTATTCTTCTTGGAAAATATAGTATGTTAGAGACAATTACCAACCATAACTTAATTCTCATGTTAAATGAGCACTGGCAAAATTTATTGTATACCGATGGATATAAAATCACTGGTTTAGCTATGACTATTTGGTTATTGGTTTTATCTGCTACTATTGGTTGGTTTTTTTCTGTCTTCTTAGCGGTAGCAAGAAGCTCTAAAAATCGATTGATTAGCCTACCCGTTTGGTTGTTTACTTACGTATTTCGTGGAACGCCTTTTTATATTCAACTATTGCTGATCTATAATGGGTTGATAGTACTTGATATTGTTCAAGATAATGCGGCATTAAAAAGTTTCTTCAGGGTAGGTTTTAACTGTGCGTTAGTCGCACTTATATTAAATACAGCAGCTTATACAACAGAGATTATAGCTGGAGCCATAAAAAATGTCGATCCAGGTGAAATTGAAGCAGCTCAAGCATATGGAATGTCAAGATTTCAGGTCTATACAAGAATCATCTTACCAACCGCGCTGAGAAATTCCTTACCTTCTTATGGTAATGAAGTTATTTTACTTTTACATTGTACAAGCTTGGCATTTGGTGCAACAGTTCCAGAGTTTTTCTCTGTGATTAAGTTTATTAATGCGAAATATTTAGACTCATTGACGATTTATATCTTTGCGGGATTCGTTTATCTCATATTGGCTTATACGCTTATCGCTTTATTTAGACTAGCTGAAAAGCGCTGGTTAAGTTATTTACAGCCTAGCAATAGCCAATAATCGAACCCTATATTTTAATTCACATCTTGAATTTAATACATGGCGTGTATAATGCGCCCAATCTTGATAAGATTTTAGGAAGTAAAAATGACACAACACAGTGAAATAAAATTACAGTTAGTTGATATCCATAAAAGTTATGGTGAGCATGAGGTGCTTAAAGGAGTCTCTCTTAAAGCTAAAAAAGGAGATGTGATCAGTATTATCGGATCTTCAGGATCTGGAAAAAGTACTTTTTTAAGGTGTATTAATTTCCTTGAACAGCCCTCTTCAGGTCAAGTTATCTTAAGCGGTGAAATGCTTGCTACTAAGCAAGGTAAAACAGGGCTTGAAGCAAAGGATGAAAAACAACTCCAAAAATTTAGGACTAAGCTTGCCATGGTTTTCCAGCATTTTAACTTATGGAAACATATGACTGTTATCGAAAATGTTATGGAAGCTCCTATCAAAGTGCTTAAATTATCTCGTAGGGAAGCTTATATTGTGGCTTCTAAATATTTAAAAAAAGTAGGTATATCAGAAGAAGCGTTTGAAAAATATCCTGTGAATTTATCAGGTGGCCAGCAACAAAGGGTTTCTATTGCAAGAGCACTTGCTATGGAACCTGAGGTGCTGTTGTTTGATGAGCCGACTTCTGCGCTTGATCCTGAACTTGTGATTGAAGTTCTAAAAATAATGCAAAGTTTAGCTGAAGAAGGTACTACTATGATTGTTGTGACCCATGAAATGGGGTTTGCTCGTAATTTATCTAGCCAAGTGATCTTTCTCCATCAAGGTATTATCGAAGAGCAAGGCTCTCCAACTGAAGTATTCGACACCCCGAAAAGCGCACGTTTGCAGCAGTTTTTATCTGGTGCATTAAAATAGTTCTTGGACTAAAATGGATTAATTATGTCATTGGGTTCCTCTCTATCGAAAGATAAATTAAAAGCGTATTATTATTTAATGCGTTTTGATAAGCCTATAGGTACGTTACTTCTCTTATGGCCTACCTATTGGGCATTATGGTTAGCTAGCGAAGGAACTGTTTCCTTAAAACTTTGGGTTATTTTTACTCTAGGCACAATTGTTATGCGTGCTGCAGGATGTGTCATCAATGATTTTGCTGATAGGAAGGTTGATGGTCATGTTAAACGCACAAAAAATAGGCCCTTAGCTGCTGGTTTGTTAAGTAGCCAGGAAGCTCTAGCTCTATTTTCGATTTTACTTTGTATAGCTTTGATTCTTGTTTTACAGCTCAACTTATATGCTCAAATCTTGTCATTAGGGGCAGTTTTTTTAACTATTCTTTATCCTTTTATGAAGCGCTATACCCATTTTCCTCAAATCATTCTTGGTGCGGCTTTTAGCTGGGGGATGATGATGGCTTTTGGTGCGGTTAATTCTGCTTTGCCTATATCTGCGTGGCTACTTTTTTTTGCGAATTTATCCTGGACAGTGGCTTTTGATACCCAGTACGCGATGGTTGATAGAGATGATGATATTAAGATAGGCGTCAAATCGACAGCTATTTTTTTCGGCCGATTTGATGTGTTTGCAATTTTTATATTTCAATTCTTATCGATGGCTCTATTGCTGAGCGTAGGCTTAATCTATTCACTTTCTTGGCCGTATTGGGTTGCGCTATTATTAGCCTCTGTTCTTTTTTGCTATCACTTGTACTTAATTAAAAGTAGGGAGAGAGACGCTTGTTTTAGGGCATTTAGGCATAACAATTGGGTTGGAGCAGTGATATTTATGGGTATTTTTTTATCTCAACTCATTATGTAGCTCTATACCATCTATAGCAAAGTTAGCGACTTTTAAAAACTCCTATAAGCTTCCTGTCATTTAAGCAGAATAACACACCTCAACCTCTTATATAATATCTAAGTTGCCAGAAAGCTAGGTATTCGCTGATAGATTTTTCTTGATCAATTCTAAGAGTAAATTGATATGTTCAGAGCTGTCATTCAGTGCTGGAATATATGAAAAAGTCTCACCGCCATGTTCTTCAAATATTTCTTTACTGCCTATTGATATTTCCTCTAAGGTTTCAAGGCAATCAGCTGTAAATCCAGGGCAAATAACTTGTAAATGCTTTACTCCATTTTTAGCTAGCGATTCAATCGATGCATCAGTTGCAGGAGTTAGCCAAGGTTCTTTGCCAAACTTTGACTGAAAAGTCAGTTGAATGATTTCAGGATCCCATCCATCTTCCTCTTCTAAACGCTTTTTAACTGCATCAACAGTCGCTTTACATCGTATTGGATAGTCGTCCCCTTGCTTAGCAAATCTTACAGGAATTCCATGAAGAGAAAAAAGTAATTTTTCTGGTCTACCGTGAGTCATCTCGTGTGCCTTGATGCTCAGAATTAAGGCATCAATATAAGGTTCAAATGTCGCATAATCTCTAATAAAACGCAATGAAGGTATTGCTCTTCTTTTTTGTAGAGAACGAGCTACTGCATCAAATACAGCTGCACTCGTTGAACAGGAGTATTGTGGATATAATGGAAGGACTAAAATATCATTAACACCTTGGTCTAGAAGAGAGTCCATTGCCATTTTAACTGTTGGATTACTATAACAAAATGCGAATTCAACTGGGATGTCAGGCATTTTTTGCGCTAAGGCTTGTGCTTGTCTTTTGGTGTAAACATAAAGAGGTGAGCCTTCATCAAGCCAAATGGATGCATATAATTTGGCCACTTTAGGGCTTCTGATGGGTAAAATGATCCCTCTTAGCAAAGGTTGCCAAATAAATTTAGGGAGATCGACAACGCGAGAATCACTAAGAAATGTTTTAAGATATTTACTTACAGCCTTAGCTGTAGGCTCGTCAGGTGTCCCTAAGTTAACTAATAAAATACCTTGTTTATTCTTTGACAACATAATACTCCCTTAACATCATTTATTGGTTATTTATACCCAGTCTAAGAGGACACAAAAATTAGCTTAGGATTTTGGCAAGTACTTTACTTACCTCTTCCACAGCTTGTGAACCATCAATTTTTTCATAACGAGTGATGCCCTTTTTTTCATCTTCTTGGTAGTACGACTTTAATAGAGACGTTTCTTTATGATAGATGTTTAAGCGCTCTTTTACTTTGGCTTCAGTATCATCCTCTCTTTGAATTAATTCTTCACCAGTTTCATCATCTTTATTTGCTACTTTAGGCGGGTTATACTCTGTATGATATACGCGTCCAGAGGCAGGGTGAATACGACGCCCAGCTATACGTTTTATGATAAGATCGTCAGCAACATCAAATTCAAGTACTAAGTCAATTTTAACCCCTTCTGCTTTCAAAGCATCTGCTTGCGGGATAGTACGAGGAAAACCATCTAGTAAGAATCCTTTTTCGCAATCTGCTTGGCTGATTCTGTCTTTGACTAATTTAATCACAATCTCATCGGTTACCAGTTGACCAGAATCAATGATGCTTTTAACTTGTGTACCTAATTCAGAACCTGATTTGACAGCAGCTCTTAACATATCACCAGTTGACAGTTGTGGAATACCATAATGCTCTTTAATAAACTGAGCTTGTGTTCCTTTCCCTGCACCAGGTGCACCTAATAAAATAATTCGCATGACTTTCTCCTTTTTCAGGTTAATTTTTTTGCTGAATAACAGCAAATGGTTAAATTGAGTTTAAATCATTCAAAGATGTTGCTAATCAATCGTATCCGTGGCAATACGGAGTGCTTTAGGAACTTCAAAAACAATGTTTTCTTCACGACCTTGCATCTCTATAACATCTGTTGCTCCTAGAGCCTGCAGGTGGGTTATAACTTGTTGTACTAAAATGTCTGGTGCCGAAGCGCCTGCAGTTAATCCAATTTTAGTAACATTTTGTAACCAATCTATATGAATATCTAAGTGGTTGTCAATTAAGTAAGCGGGTTTTCCTGTTCTTAATGCCAATTCAGCCAAGCGGTTAGAGTTTGAAGAATTTTTAGAGCCTACGACTAGCACTAGATCAACTTGTTCTACCATTTCCCTTACGGCTTCTTGACGATTAGTCGTTGCGTAGCAAATATCATCTTTTCTTGGACCTATGATGTTGGGAAATCTAGCCCTAAGGGCATCAATCACGTCTGAAGTATCATCTACAGAAAGGGTTGTTTGAGTCATGAAGCATAAATTATTTTCATTTTTTATTTTAAGTTTTACTACATCCGCTGGTGACTCGACTAAATACATCCCCCCTTCAGGGTTGTTGTATTGCCCCATTGTGCCTTCTACTTCTGGATGACCTGCATGCCCAATTAAAATGGCTTCAATGCCTCGGTGGCTTGCTCTGGCAACTTCCATGTGAACTTTAGTCACAAGAGGGCAAGTTGCATCAAAGAGCATTTGCAATTGTCTTGATTTCGCTTCATTCCTTACGGCTTTTGATACGCCATGGGCAGAGAAAATTAAGATTGCATTATCAGGTACTTCACTGATATCTTCAATAAATATGGCGCCACGTTGCCTTAAATCGTCAACGACATATCTATTGTGTACCACTTCATGTCTCACATAAATAGGAGCACCAAATATTTCTAAAGCACGGTCAACAATAGATATTGCTCTGTCGACCCCTGCACAAAATCCACGAGGGTTAGCGAGTAATATTTGCATAATAAAACCTATAATTAAAGTGGATCAATAGGATCTACATCGATTATTTCAACTTTAAACTCTACTGTTTTACCAGCAAGAGGATGATTAAAATCTACCGTAATCGACTCTTCATCTACTGACTTAATTACGCCAGCAAGTTGGCTTCCGCTTGCTGTATTAAACATCATGATGGTACCTATCTCAGGGACGCCTGTTTCCAAAAAATCTCTAGGAGTAAAGTATTGAATAAGATTAGGATTTATCTCTCCAAATACAGCGTTAGGGGGTAATTTAAACTCTTTTTTGTCACCAATTGATAAGCCCATCAGTTCACTTTCTAATTCCGAAGAAAGTGAACCGTCTCCTAATTGAAATAAAGTCGGCTTATTATGTGCTTTTGTTGATTCAGCCACAGATCCATCTTCAAGAACTAAATCAAAATGGATAAGAACACGGCTACTTTCTTTAATTGTATTAATAGTATTATCTTCAAAATTAGGCATCATTTTTCTCATTACTTTTTGAGGCATCAGGTTGAATATTTTTTTTCTTTTTTGGAAAAAAACCGTCTAATATGATAGCTGCCGCACCCAAGCTGATAGCAATGTCTGCAATATTGAAGGTAGCGAAATGCCAGGTATTAATGTAGAAGTCAATAAAATCTACAACAAAACCATGCACTAACCTATCAAATAAATTGCCTAAGGCACCGCCAATGACCATCGCATAACCAAGATTTAATAATATATTTGATTTATGGGTTTGACGCATAAAATAGAACAGAATACCACTAATAGAGATTGCAATGAGGGTAAAAAACCAACGTTGCCATCCGTCATGGTCACTTAAGAAGCCAAATGCGGCCCCTGTATTTTGTGCATAGCTGAAATTTAAAAAAGGGATAATAGATACACTTTCCCCAAGATAAAAGTTGCCTAATATAGCAAATTTAGATCCTAAATCGATGGCAATAACTAGCAAAATCACCCACCACCAGGTGATTCCACTTTTAGTCCATGAGTCAATACGTCCAGAAGAATTCACTGACTTCATTATGCAAATTTCCTTACTTCACCGTGTCCTGAGACGTTAGTTTCACAACGTTGGCATAAGAGAGTTTCAGAATTCAGTTTAGCATAATGCCAACAGCGAGGACATTTTTCTCCATTCGCTTTGATGACTTTGATCTTAAATCCTGAGTTGTGCTCACTCTCAATGGCATCATTTGGCGCTTCTTCTAGTTTGTGAAGGTTAGCACTTGATGTTAAAAGAACAAAGCGTAATTCATCTTCTAATTTACTGAGTAGAGCTGTTGTTTGAAGATCTGCGTATAAATGTACTTCACTTTCAAGCCCACTTCCTATAATTTTATCATTTCTTGCCTGTTCAAGTGCTTTATTAACATCTGAACGGATTTCTAGCATTTGAGACCAATAAGTATCATTCATAGATTCACTGCTATCTAAGGTAAATAAACCATCATACCAAGTTTCTGTGATAATGAATTCACTATTTTTTCCTGGAAGTAATTCCCAAATTTCTTCTGCTGTGAAAGACAAAATAGGTGCTATCCAACGGACTAATGCATGGGAAATATGATAGAGTGCTGTTTGGCAGCTTAATCTTGCATTACTCTCTTTTTTGGCAGTGTATTGTCTATCTTTAATGATATCTAAGTAGAATGACCCCATTTCAATAGAACAAAAATGCATGATTTTTTGCACAACTTGATGGAAATCGTATGTTTCATAAGCTGCTAAAATAGCTTTTTGTGCTTCAAGTGCTCTTCCTACTGCCCACCTGTCAAGAATCACCATGTTTTCTGGAGCAATACAATCTTTTTCAGGGTCAAATCCATTTAAATTTGCTAAGAAAAAACGTGCTGTATTTCTTATACGGCGGTAGCTTTCTGCTGAACGTTTGAATATTTCATGGGATACAGACATTTCGCCAGTGTAATCAGTTGATGCAACCCATAATCTTAGGATATCAGCGCCTAAGGTATCAATAATTTCTTGTGGACTTATCACATTGCCTAGTGATTTAGACATTTTTCTGCCTTGAGAATCGACAGTAAATCCATGTGTTAATACTTCACGGTATGGTGCTTTGTTTTCTGTCGCTGTTCCTATCATGAGAGAGGACATAAACCAACCACGATGTTGATCTGAACCTTCTAAGTACATATCAGCTTGTTGGCCATTAAATTCTGATCTTGCTTTAACAACAGAAGCACTAGTTGAACCTGAATCAAACCATACATCAAGCGTATCAGGAATTTTTTCATAGTTATCTGCATCTGATCCTAAAAATTCATTTATATCAAGATCCCACCAAGCCTGAATACCAATACTTTCTACTTTTTTAGCCACCGCTTCAATTAATTTAGGGGTATCTGGGTGTAACTCTTGGGTTTCTTTGTGCACAAAAAGGGCCATAGGAACACCCCAAGTACGTTGACGAGAGATACACCAGTCGGGACGATTAGCCACCATGTTTTCGATCCGAGCTTGCCCCCAATCAGGAATCCATTTGACGTTTTTTATCTCACTCAATGATTTTTCGCGCAGTCCCTTTTTATCCATGCTGATGAACCATTGTGGGGTCGCTCTAAATATAATAGGTGTTTTGTGACGCCAGCAGTGAGGATAACTGTGGTGAATTTTTTCTAAGTGCAAAAGTTGTCCTGAATTTTCAAGGATTGACACAATTTTGTCATTGGCTTTAAACACATGAACTCCATCAAGTTCAGGTAATGTATTCGGCAAATAGCATCCATTGGGACCTACAGGGTTATATACTTCTAAATGATATTTAAGACCTACTGTATAGTCTTCTGCACCATGGGCAGGTGCAGTATGAACCGCACCTGTACCTGCATCAAGAGTAACATGTTCTCCCAAAATAGCAGGCACATTTCTATTGATGAATGGGTGCTTAAATTGAATGTTTTCAAGGCGGGAACCTAGCACTGTTCCAAGTATAGAGTACGTTTCGATTCCTGCTCTTTTTATCACACTTTCAACTAAATCTGTTGCTAGGATGAGGTGTCGTGTATCCGTTTTAACTAAGCTATATTGATACTCAGGATGTACAGAAATCGCTTGGTTTGCAGGGAGCGTCCAAGGAGTCGTTGTCCATATAACTAAAGCAATCGAATTGTTCGGAGTAGGAACTTCAAAGACAGAGGCAACCGCATTTGTGTCATCCGCATCGAAACAAACATCAATCGAAGGAGAGGTTTTGTCTTCATATTCCACTTCTGCTTCTGCCAGAGATGAGCGGCAATCCAAACACCAATGAACAGGTTTAGATCCTTTGTGCAAGTGGCCATTCTCTATGATTCTACCGAGTGTTCGGATGATCTCTGCTTCTGTATGAAAATCCATCGTTTTATAAGGGTTTTCCCAATCACCTAATACCCCCAGTCTGATAAAGTCTGCTTTTTGTAAGTCAATTTGTGATTGTGCATAGTCTCTACAAGCTTGGCGAAATTCGCTGGCTGAGATTTTATCTCCAGGCTTACCAACTAAACCTTCTACTTTTAGTTCAATCGGTAGGCCATGGCAATCCCATCCAGGAATATAGGGGGAATCAAACCCAAAAAAACCTTTTGATTTGACGACCATGTCTTTGATGATTTTATTCAATGCATGCCCAATATGAATAGTACCATTAGCATATGGAGGGCCATCATGAAGAATATAACTTTTATTGCCTTTTTTAGCCTGACGAATCTTTTGGTACATATTTTTTTCTTGCCATGCTTTGAGCATTGCAGGTTCTCGTTTAGCTAAGTCTCCTCTCATAGGAAAAGAAGTCTCGGGTAAATTTAAGGTATGTTTATAATCTGTCATGATTTCAATTTCTCTTGCTATTCATTGTTTAGTTGGAATTTAGGGGAACTATGTTAAATCAAAATGAATCATTGCTCCACTTAAATTGTTAATCTTTTGGGTTGTTTGGAATAATTTAAAGTAAAGAGTGTCTTATAATGGCAATTTTCACGTGATACCTACAGTTTCTAATTATATTTATTAAGCATGATTCGCTTTAAAAAAATCCTCAACTTTAATAATATCTTGTGATATTTGATTTTTCAGAGCATCTAAGCTGACAAAAGTTGTTTCCTCGCGAATTTTCTTTTTCAACGTAACTACTAAATATTGGCCATATAAATTTTGGTTTAAGTTAAAAATATTTACCTCTAAGAGATGTTTTTTTCCATTAACTGTAGGGCGATAGCCAATATTCGCAATTCCTTGGTAAGTAATAGAGGATGGAGGGCTATGTAAGTTTGGCACTAAGACAGTGACCGCATATACTCCTTTGACCGGTGAATGAACTCTCTTCATTGCAATATTTGCCGTCGCAAATCCAATAGTTGCGCCGATTTTGTCACCATGAATCACCCTACCTGAAATACTAAATGGCCGACCTAATAATTTTTCTGCTGCATGTAAATCGTTGGTTGCTAGAGCGTTTCTAAGGGCAGTACTGCTGATTCTGTTGCCATTCATTGATATCGTACTTAAAGTACTTACTGTAAATCTATTTCGAGCAAGGTATTCTAAACTATGAATATCGCCAGCCCTTTTGGCGCCAAATCTGAAATCATCTCCAATCAGTAAGTGGCTAACATTTAATTTTTTTATTAGTAACTCATCTATAAATTCTTTAGGTGTCAATTGCGCCAAGTTCGCATTGAATGCAAAGCAAAAAAGATAATCAATGCCGAGTTTAGAAATGGCCTTTATTTTGTCTCTTAAATGCGTAATTCTTGGGGGAGAATTATGCGCAGAAAAGAACTCTAATGGTTGAGGTTCAAAAATCATAACCGCGGTTTTTCTACCGTTTGCTTCTTTTTTTAGTTGAGAAATAAGAGCCTGATGGCCTAGATGTACTCCATCAAAATTACCGATAGTTAAAGCTAAACCATCAGGTATATTGTCTAAAAAAGAGGTTTGAGATAGATTCAAACTGTTATTCAAGGCACGTATAAGTTGCATAGTCACATCGATATTTAGAGTTAAAATCAAAATTAGAGTTAAAAGAAAAGCATTAAGGAGTTTACATAGTATTATTGTAAGGCTTAATCATTCGATTGTAGAGATGATTTTTCAAATTAATGGTGTTTTTTAATTATTTACTGTCGCTTCAATAGGCTATAGCTTATTAAAAACAAAAAAGGAGTCAAAAAAGGAGATGAATCGCTCAAAAAACAAACAAACGCCATAGTCTATTTTTAAACATAGCATAAAGTTTGATACTATAGACAAAATAATTAACCTCGGGACTTTACTTAGCGAGCAGATTCATTAAGTCAAAGTTAATCAGGATTGTATTATCCTTTATTTATTACTTTGTACCTTACAATAAGTTGCTAAGTATTTTTACTTTTATTCTGTTATTTTATGAAATATGTTATAAAGCTTTTTCCTGAAATTGTGATGAAAAGCGATTCAGTCCGTCGCCGTTTTAGTAAAATTTTAACAAGTAATATCCGCAATATCTTAAGTGACTACTCGCATAATGTGGCAGTCGTGAGGACTTGGGACTATATTGAAGTCCGACAAAAAAGCCAAACAAATGAAATTGCCCCCCTTCAGAAAGATGACGTATTGATGCGTTTACAGAATATTCCCGGCATTCATCATATTTTAGATGTAAAAGAATACACTTATACTGACTTACATGATATCTTTTTGCAAGTACTGCCTATTTATTCTTCTTTTTTAGAAAATAAAACCTTTTGTGTTAGAGTAAAAAGAAGAGGAAAACATAGTTTTTCTTCTAGTGAAGCGGAAAAGTATATTGGTGGTGGACTTAATCAAAGCATTAAGAGCGCTAAGGTGAAATTGAAAAATCCCGATGTGACTGTGCAACTCGAAATAGATGATGAAACATTAAGAATTGTCAATTCAAGACATGAGGGCTTAGGGGGATTCCCTATAGGCACCCAAGACGAAGTCTTATCTTTACTTTCAGGGGGATTTGATTCAAGCGTAGCGAGTTACCAGTTGGTGCGAAGAGGCTGTAAAGTTCACTATTGTTTTTTTAATTTAGGTGGTGCAGCCCATGAAATTGGCGTCAAGCAAACTGCACATTACTTATGGTCTACTTATGGCAAATCACATCATGTGAGATTCATCAGTATTGATTTTGCACCAGTAGTTGAAGAAATTTTAACTAAAATAGATAACGGAATTATGGGGGTGGTTCTCAAACGTATGATGGTCAGAGCCGCCTCTAAAATAACCGAAAAGTACGGAGTAAGTGCATTAGTCACAGGAGAGGCGATAGGTCAAGTGTCTAGCCAAACACTGATTAATCTCCGCTTGATAGATAATGCCACAGACACATTAATTTTAAGACCTCTAATTTCTACAGATAAAGAGTCTATTATCCAGATAGCTAATCAAATTGGTACCGCAGATTTAGCGAAAACTATGCCCGAATACTGCGGTGTTATTTCTAATAATCCAACCGTTTGCGCCGATAAATCGCACGTTCTTGAGGAAGAAGCTAAGTTTGATTTTTCTATTTTAGACAAAGCCGTAATATCCGCTCAGAATGTTGATATTAGAACACTAGCATTTGATGAAAAGGTAAGTCAACAAAGTATTGAAGAAGTAAGTAATGTCAGAGATTCAGAGATTATTATTGATATTCGTGCACCAGATGAACAGGAAAAGCAGCCATTAATCATAGACAAAGCCCCGCTAATATCCATCCCCTTTTATAAATTGAGACGCGAATTTCCTGCATTAGATAAACAAAAGACCTATCTTTTGTATTGTGATAAAGGAGTAATGAGTCGTCTGCAGGCACTTTATCTCTATGAAGAAGGTTTTATTAACATTAAGGTGTTTAAAAAGGAGCGCCTATGAGAAGAGTTATAACCCCTGAACAGTTAAAATTTTTCGATACTGTTTTTATTGAATCACTTGTTGCACTTGCTACAATTGGAATTTATGATTGGGAAAAAGAGATTAAGCAGCGCCTTGAATTAGATATTGTCATGTATTGGGATAATCAAAAAGGCGGCAACTCAGATGATGTTAATGACTGTTTAGACTACGCGGCCATAAGTCAATGCGTGCTTGACTACATTAATCAAAGGCAATTTGGTTTAATTGAAAGGGTGGCAGAAGAAATTGCTAAGCTGCTTGTTCTCCAATACCAATTACCCGCTGTTGAAGTGACAGTCAAAAAGCCAACTGCGGTTCCAAGCGCTATGAGCGTGGGTGTTTCAGTGTTTAGAACTTTGCAAGCTTATCAATAAAATACAATTATTTAAGAGTTAGTGATTAGAATAAATTTTGTCATTGATCACTAACATAATTTTTTATTCAATTTAAAGAAAAAATACATGGCCTTAGTCAAATTAGAAACGTCTCAGTTACGTCCCCCTCGCTCCCCTATTTTTGAAGTAAAGCAGTCAGAACTAGACTCTTTAGCCCTGTTAAATACATCTTATGATATTTATTGCGAGCTTTATGAACGCTTTTTAATGGTGTTTAATCGATTTAAACAAAAGAAGAACCGTAAAAAAATCTTAATTGTTCAAACCAAAGAAAGTAGCGATCATCTAAATTTGATAGAAGACATCATTAAAAATCATCTATTGAATACATCTGACTATCAAGAGAAATCTTTTGATGTGGTAAGCAAAACTCACTATGCTTACAATGAGGGAGAGTTTGTCTACACTGAGCCCCTTGATACAGATAATCCAATAGGATTTTGTCCTATCCATGCTACTAACTGGATAGAGATGCCATCGCTTTTTGGTACGGTACATCAACACGGTGAACAACTAAAGTTATCGGAAGGTATTTTACAGCAGCTTAACGGTGGGTATTTAGTCTTAACTGCAGGTACTTTACTTTCGAATCCTTTAATGTTTATTCGATTGTTAAAAGTTTTAGAAACGGGTGTTTTTGAGTGGTTAAGCCCTGATGAAACAAAGCCTTATCCGATAAGAATTCAATCGATGCCTTTGGATGTTAAATTGCTAATTCTTGCTGAGCGCGATAATATTGATAATTTACTGGCACTTGAACCTTATCTTCAATCGATGTCCTGCTATACTGAAATCGAGCCTGTGCTTGAGCTCACATCACATTTAGATTACAACCTTTGGCAATCATATATTAATGGTATATCAATGCGCATCACCAACGCTTTAATTGATGATTCATTGTGGTATGCATTGCACTGCTTTTCAACACGATTTACAGGGGATCAATATGAACTCAGTCTTTGTCCTCAGTTTTGGACACAGACCTTTTATAGTCTATTAGCCTATATTGATAAGGAAAATACCTCTTCTGTATCTAAAGCTGCTTTTGATGAATGGCAATCTGAAAAACAATATTGTGAAGGATATTTAGCACAAAGGATTTACACGGATTTTTTAAAAGATCAAATTTATATTGATGTTGAAGGGAAAATTGTAGGCCAAATTAATGGGCTTGCGGTGTTAAGTTATCCTGGGCATCCAGTGGAAATTGGCGAACCATCAAGGATAACGTGTATTGTTCATCTAGGTGATGGCGAAGTCAATGATATCGAAAGAAAAGTGGAATTGGGAGGAAATATCCATGCTAAAGGCCTTCTTATCATGCAAGCTTTTTTGTTTTCTTCATTGAAATTGACTCAACCTTTTCCTTTATCTGCATCGATTGTATTTGAACAATCGTATTCAGAAGTTGATGGGGATAGTGCTTCTTTGGCTGAATTATGTGCATTGATAAGTGCGATTGCAGATGTTCCTATCAATCAACAAATAGCAATTACAGGTTCAGTCGATCAGTTTGGTCAAGTCCAACCAATTGGTGGCGTGAATGAAAAAATTGAAGGTTTTTTTGCGATTTGTTTGAACAGAGGGCTAACTAAGGGCCAAGGGGTAATCATTCCTGAAAGTAATATTCATCATTTAAGTGTTAATGATGAGGTCTTAGAGGCGATAGAAAAAGGGGAGTTTCATCTTTGGACAGTGAATCATGTGACTGAAGCTATTGAATTATTAACTTCAATCAAGTATTGTTCTGAGGATGATGAGATGGATTTGTTGACTATGATGCAGCAAAAAATTCTCCAAAGTGTCGACAATGAAACACCAGAACCTTGGTATAGAAGGATATTTAATTTTTCTAATTAACTTACGTCGTCTTCAATTTTATTTGAATTATTAATTTATAGAAGGATACAATTATGTCAGTACCACACGCAAAAAAAAGTGCTTATAACAAGCAAGAATTAGAGGCCTCAGGGCGTAGTGAATTATTTGGTGCTAATGGTCCCCCTTTACCTTCAGGTAATATGCTTATGATGGATCGAATTATTGAAATGAATGAAACAGGTGGTCATTTCGATAAAGGGTTTATCGAAGCTGAGTTGGATATTAATCCTGATTTATGGTTTTTTGATTGCCATTTTGTCAACGATCCTGTTATGCCTGGATGCCTTGGTTTAGATGCAATGTGGCAATTAGTTGGTTTTTACTTAGGCTGGTTAGGCGGAGAAGGTAAAGGCCGAGCTTTAGGCGTTGGTGAAGTGAAATTTACGGGTCAGATTTTACCTAGCTCTAAAAAAGTAACTTATAAAATCCACTTTAAGCGTGTTATTAATCGTAGGCTTATTATGGGGATTGCAGATGGTGAAGTTTTCGTTGATGGTAAATTGATCTATCAAGCAACTGATTTAAAAGTAGGACTATTCAAAGATACTGAAAGTTTTTAGTGCTGCAGGGTTGAGAAAAGCCGTTAAGTCTTTTTGTTATGGGCAGTCTGATTGAGTTAATTATCTATGGTGCTGTTTTAAAAGGAGTAAGTGATGTCACGTTTAAGAAGAACTAAGATTGTAACCACCCTAGGACCGGCGACAGATAAACCCGGTATACTTGAGGGAATTATTAAAGCTGGTGCGAATGTAGTTAGACTTAATTTTTCCCATGGAAAAACGGAAGACCATATTAAACGAGCCAATCATGTACGTGAAATAGCTCACAAGTTGGGTGTTTACGTTGGAATATTAGGAGATTTGCAAGGACCTAAAATTCGCGTATCAACGTTTAAAGAAAATAAGGTTTTTTTATCTAAAGGTAACTTGTTTATTTTAGATGCGACGTTAGAAGCAGGCTTAGGTGATGAAACTCAGGTTGGTGTGGATTATAAAAACCTACCCAACGATGTAGCTAAAGACGATATATTACTTTTAGATGATGGTCGTGTTCAACTTAAAGTTATTAATGTAGAAGGACCTCGAATTTCGACAGAAGTGACTGTCGGAGGTTATCTTTCTAATAATAAAGGCATCAATAAGCTTGGCGGTGGACTTTCAGCAGAAGCTCTTACAGATAAAGACATTGAGGATATAAAAACGGCTGCAAAAATTGGTGTCGAATTTTTAGCTGTCTCTTTTCCTAGAAATGGCGACGATTTACATTACGCAAGGAAACTTGCGATAGAAGCAGGATTAGACGCTAAAATTGTCGCTAAAGTTGAAAGAGCTGAAACAGTAGCCACACCTGAGGCTATGGATGATATTATTGACGCCTCCGATGTGATAATGGTTGCTAGAGGAGATTTGGGTGTTGAGATTGGAGATGCCTCTCTGGTAGGAATTCAAAAAGAGCTGATTAGACGATCAAGAGTACTAAATAAAATTGTTATTACGGCAACTCAAATGATGGAGTCTATGATAAGTAGCCCAATGCCTACTCGAGCAGAGGTGATGGATGTGGCTAATGCTGTGCTTGATGGTTCTGATGCGGTTATGCTCTCTGGTGAAACTGCTGCGGGAGACTACCCAATTGAAACAGTTATTTCTATGGCAAATGTCTGTCTTGGTGCTGAAAAAGTACCTAGTATTAATATTTCCAAGCATAGGCTAGACGTCAATTTTGATTCTGTAGAAGAGATGTTGGCTATGTCAGCAATGTATGCTGCTAATCATTTGAATCAAATTAAAGCCATTGTTGCTTTGACAGAATCAGGGAGTACCGCTAAATATATGTCTAGAATCAGTTCAGGCTTACCAATTTACGCAGTATCTCGACATGAAAAAACGTTGAATTATTGTTCTTTATACCGAGGTGTTAACCCCATTTTCTTTGACGACCCTAACCATGGGCTCGGAACTGAAGCAACTAAAGCCGTTATTGAGCATCTTTTTTCATTAGATTTAATTCAGTCAGGTGATAGAGTTATTTTCACTCAAGGAGATCAAATTGGCAAAGTCGGAAGTACTAATACGTTAAGAATTATTGAGGTTTAATACCTACTTAGGTAAATAGTAATTCGATTGGGTAATATTATAGTTTAAAGCAAATTATGCTGGTGTCCTATTATTAGGCTTAAGGCAACAGGATTAAAACAGATTAACAGCAATTGTAACAGCAATTGAACCAACCGTGGTAAATGCATGATGGCTAAAAAAAATAGTGATAATATGGATAAAAAATACACGATTTATAGGATCTTGAACGTTCCTATAAATGGTTTTGTAAAAAGTAAATCAATTCCTCTTGCGCCAATTGAGGAGTTAAAAATAGATATTCTAAAACCTATTTTGTATGTACTACCTTACCATTCCAAAACAGATGTTATCACTTTGCGCCAACAAGCCCTAAAATTAGGTATGCCCGATCCTTTAGAGAATAATCAAATTGCTGGTACCATCTTGCCTCGATTTGTATTCATCACTAATGGGACTAATATAATCCCAGTTGAAGAGAAAAATAGATCTGCGCAAATTTTTCATGCGTATCTAGAACTCCATAAACAGATCGTAGATTTAGATGTACAGATGTTGCCAGTTTCGATTATGTTTGGACGATCGCCTGGTAGAGAAAAGAATAAAGAGGCGCCTACCCTTAAAAAATTAAATAGTTTTCAAAAGTTTTTTGCAACAATTTGGCTTGGACGTGACAGTTTTGTGCGATTTTCCAAAACAGTTTCTCTTCGTGAGATGGCTGATGAATATGGCACAGATGTTGTGATTGCTGAAAAACTTGCCCGTGTAGCTAGAATGCACTTTGCTCGTCAAAAAATGGCTACGATTGGTCCTAGAATACCTGCTCGTAAAGCGATGTTTGAGAAATTATTGACCTCTAAAGCGATTGAAAAAGCGATTGAAGATGAAGCTAAACAGAAAAAAATATCTATCGATAAAGCAAGACTTTCTGCAGAAGCTATGCTTGAAGAAATCGCAGCAGACTTTTCTTATGAAACGGCAAGACTTGCGGACAGAGTACTTAGCTGGACTTGGAATAGACTTTATCAAGGTATCAATGTGCATAATGCTGAAAGAATTAGGCAATTAGCTCATCAGGGCCATAGTATTGTTTATGCGCCTAGTCATCGAAGTCACATGGACTATCTTCTACTCTCCTATGTACTCTATCATCAAGGTTTAATGCTCCCTCATATCGCAGCGGGGATTAATCTGAATTTTTGGCCTGCAGGACCTATTTTTAGGCGCTTGGGTGCTTTTTTCATCAGAAGAACGTTCAAAGGCAATAAACTCTACGCAACCATGTTTCGTGAATACCTAGGTGAGTTGTTTGTTCGCGGTTATTCGGTTGAATATTTTATTGAAGGCGGGCGTTCAAGAACAGGCCGTCTACTCAATCCTAAAACAGGTACGCTTGCGATGACCATCCAAGCGCTTTTAAAAGGCGTATCAAGGCCAATAACAATCATTCCTGTCTATATTGGCTATGAGCATGTCATGGAAGTAGGTACGTACGCAAGGGAACTTAGAGGGGCAACTAAAGAAAAAGAGAGTCTTTGGTCAATGCTAAGAGGATTGCGTAAATTAAGAAATTTAGGGCAAGGGTATGTGAATTTTGGTGAGCCTATCAGTCTTGGTCAATATTTAAATGAATACGCTACAGATTGGAAAGAACATATAGATCCATTAGAAGCACCAAGACCTTCTTGGCTGACACCGATTTCTTCCTCTATAGCTGATGACATCATGGTCAGTATTAATAATGCCGCAGCCTTAAATGGTATGAATTTATGTGTAACTGCGCTGTTAGCTTCTCGTCAGCGGGCTTTAACTTATCAGCAGTTGTGCGAACAAATAAATGTATATATTGAATTTTTTAAACGTGTTCCTTACCACAAAGACATGACAATTCCTAATGATACGCCTGCACAATTAGTCGATCATGCACTTTCAATGAGTAAATTTGCTATTGAAGAAGACAGTCTAGGTAAAATAGTGGTATTACCAAGAGAGCAAGCGGTGTTGATGACTTATTATCGTAATAATATACAGCATTTATTTGCTATACCCAGTTTGGTGGCAAGTATTATTTTACATCATAAGCAAATCAGTTATGAATGGCTATACGAGCGAGTTGAACTTATTTTTCCATTATTGAAAGCTGAGCTTTTCATCCATAAAAAAGAAGAAGAACTTAGGCAATATATTGATGATATTCTGGATGAATTAGCGAGACAAAGGTTAATTAAATTAGATACACAACATGAGAGAATTTCAATCCATTCACCTAAAATACGTGCATTACAATTATTGTCTGCTTCTTCTAGAGAAACACTCCAGAGATTTGCTATTACGATGTCTTTATTGTCTAAAGATCCTCAAATCAGTCGTTCTATGCTAGAAAAAAATAGCCGAGTTGCCGCGCAAAGATTATCGATTTTACATGGGATTAATGCTCCTGAATTCTTTGACAAGGAAGTGTTTTCAACTTTGGTTAATACATTACGTAAATTAAATTATATCAATGACAGCGGTGATGCGATTGTTAGTAACACGCAGGTAATTTATGACATTTTGATAGAGTTAATTTCTCCAGAGATTGTTGCCACTATCGAAAGTGTAGACGAGGAGCCTGAACAAGAAGAAGGGATGGTCGATATTCTTTAACAAAATGGTTTTTCAGTTCTTATATCCGAATGCTTGTCTCTTAGTTTTAAAATCCGTGTAAATAACCAAAATGTTAAAGTATGGTCATTTACACGGTATTTATTGCACCCCTTTATTACTTTTAGCAATTAGTAAGAGGGTCCTGCCTTAACTAAATTCTTTCCTGCTTCATTGTCTGTAAAGGCACTAAAATTAGCAATGAATTTATCTGCAAGTTGTTTAGCTGCAATTTCCCATTGCTCTGTTGAGTCATAGCTAATCCTTGGATCTCTATATATATCATCGATATCTGTTAATACTTTAGGAATTGCCAGATGAAATATAGGGAGAATCTCTGTTGGAGCATCATCAAGTTCAGAATTCAAAATCAGCTGAATAATTTTTCTTGTTACACTCAGTGGGATTCTTTGTTTACTTCCATTCCAGCCAGTATTAACTAAATAAGCCGTAGCATTCGAATCTTCCATGCGTTTAATCAATGTTTTTGCATAATAGGTAGGATGTAAACTTAAAAATGCAGCACCAAAGCATGAAGAAAATGTAGGGGTAGGTTCAGTAATCCCTCGTTCTGTACCTGCTAATTTAGCTGTGAATCCAGATAGAAAATGATATTGAGTTTGCTCTGGTGTAAGTTTAGAAACAGGAGGAAGCACGCCAAAGGCATCTGCAGTCAAGAAAATGACTTTTTGCGCATGTCCAGCTTTGGAATAAGGTTTAACAATATTATCAATATGGTAAATAGGATAAGAAACGCGGCCATTTTCCGTTTTGGATGCATCGTCAAAATCGATTTTTCCTTTCGCATCGACCATCACGTTTTCTAAAAGCGCATCTCTTCTTATGGCTTGGTATATTTCGGGTTCTGCAGTTTTAGACAATCGTATGGTTTTAGCATAGCATCCTCCTTCAAAATTGAAAACACCTTCATCATCCCATCCATGTTCATCATCGCCAATTAATAATCTGTTAGGATCGGTTGATAGTGTTGTTTTTCCGGTACCTGAAAGACCGAAAAATAGAGCAACATCATTTTTTTCTTTGCCAACATTAGCAGAACAGTGCATTGAAGCAATTCCTTTTAATGGAAGAAAGTAGTTCATTATTGAAAACATCCCTTTTTTCATTTCTCCACCATACCAAGTCCCTCCTATCAATTGCATTTTTTCAGTAAGATTAAATGCGATAAAATTTTCGGAGTTTAATTTATGTGCTTGCCACTCTTTGAATTGGGTTTTTGAACCATTCAAAATAGTAAAATCTGGTTCGAAGTTAAGTAAATCCTCTTCATTTGGTCTAATGAACATGTTTTTCACAAAATGCGCTTGCCATGCCACTTCGGTGATAACCCTCACTGCTATTCTTGAGTCTATATTCGCCCCACAGTAGCAATCGATTACAAACAATTTTTTGTGATTTAGTTCTTCGATTACTGTTTCTTTTAAAGCATTCCAAGTCTCTACGCTAATAGGCTTATTATCATTCTTTCCTTGATGGGACCACCAGAATGTATCATGAGTCGTTTCATCATCTACGATGAATTTATCTTTAGGTGAACGACCTGTAAATATTCCTGTATCAACAGCTACTGCATCTAATTCAGTCAAATATCCTTTTTCAAATCCCGAGAGCCCCTCTTGCATTTCTTCTTCAAATAATAATTCATAGCTTGGATTATAAATCAGCGAATTGATCTCGTTAATTCCAATGGCCCTTAATGATTGTATGATTTTGTCCGAGGGGGATGTAGTACTCATGGTTATTTTTTCCTTATGTTTAATGGGTGATAAAAGCAAAATGATGTGAATACATTTTAGCCTAGTGTACTAAAAATAATAGCTCCTTTGTCACAGATTTTCATAAAGATACCTTATAGGTAATTTTTTGATTAATGAAAAATAATTAAATAAGCATTGTCAAAAAAAGGCAAAGAAGTCGTGTTAAATTCTTCAATTGAAGTATTGATTTTGGGTGACTAATTCTTTTCTATCGAAAGGATTTAAGATGCGGTACACTGTTAGTCAAAAATTGACTAATAGTAAAGAAATATTTGAGATGATGAATGAAAAATTGTGTAACTTATGCTTTCCTAAATACTTATTAAAGAGAACGTATTTATGAACAAATACCCTATTATTTTTCTCATATTTTGGGTTTTTTTACGATTAGGTCTAACATCGTTTGGTGGACCTTTAGCGCATATAGGGTATTTTCATCAAGAATTTGTGGTCAGAAGAAAATGGCTTAGTGAAAATGAATTTAACGAGCTTGTTGCGTTATGTCAATTTTTACCGGGTCCTGCCAGTAGCCAAGTAGGACTTGCGATCGGTTTTGCTAAAGGAGGATATATAGGAGCAATGCTTGCGTGGATTGCTTTCACTTTACCTTCTGTTGTAATGTTAATCCTATTTGCCGTAGGAATGATGAAATCTTCTGGAATGTTTTTTTATTACATTGTACCAGGATTAAAAATTGTAGCAGTTGTAATTGTGGCACATGCACTTTTGGGGATGTTTAAAAGTCATTGTACGGACAAAAATAAAGTGAGCTTAATGGTGCTTTCCTGCGTATGTGCGTTAATTTTCCCTTATGGTCAATGGTTAGTAATAATTATCTGTGCTGGTCTTGGTTTCTTTTATTATAAAATTCCTGAGGCAAGATTTGTTACTCATCTTTCTCAATCGAACTATCATCAATCAAATCATATCGCAGAATTAACTTTATCTCACGGGGTTTTTTGGTTAGTTTTATTTTTACTATTACTCTTTTTTGCATGCATATCGGCGTTTATTTCCCCGGGTGAATTAGTTAAAAGTCTCTCGATTTTTTATCGTACAGGGGCTTCTGTTTTTGGGGGTGGACATGTTGTTCTACCATTTTTAGAAGCGCAGTTGGTTAACACTCGATTGATAGAAAATTCTATTTTTATCAGTGGTTATGGTGCCGCTCAAGCAGTACCGGGCCCTTTATTTACATTTGCTGCCTTTCTGGGTTTTTTTTTACAAACATCGCTTTCACCTTATTGGGTGGCTTTGCTTTCTTTGTTAGCAATCTTTCTGCCAGGTATATTGCTCGTATTTTCAGCTCTTCCCTTTTGGTATAGATTAAGGCAAAAGAATAAACTCCAGGGGGCTTTGGCATTAGTGAACGTTGGTGTAGTTGGTCTCTTATTAGCGACATTCTATGACGCTTTATGGGGCAGTGCGATTATTGGTTATCAAGATTTTATAGTAGCGATTTTATTATTTTTATTTATTTGCCAATATAAATTTCCTTCTTGGGTAATAGTAATATTAGGAGTTTTAGCGCAAAATTTAGTGCTGCTTATCTCTTTTGCCTAGGTTATAGTGACTTTTTTGACTTGTATCTTTCCTAGGGTGAATGCAATAGATTTATGAGTCAGGTCTTAAAGGCATAGATTATAGTAAGGTTTATAGGTTATTTTAGTGGGCAGTTTAATTTAAATCATTAAATATATTTGAATTGTGTCTGTATTTGTTATACTTTGACATTATGTGGGCACTGTAATGTGCTTTAGTGAAAATGACAATTAAGGAAAGAACTATGTCAAAGGACCCTTTTTTTGAAAGAGAAGCTCAAAAATACGAATCTCCGATTCCGAGTAGAGAATTTATATTAGATTTATTAGAACAAAGAAAAAAACCGGCTACTCGTGAAGAACTGGAAAAAGCACTTAAACTTACTACAGAAGAAGAGATTGAAGGATTAAGACGCCGTCTTCGCGCAATGGAACGTGATGGGCAGCTTATATTTACTAACCGTAATAAATGTTATGCATTACCAGATAAAATGAATGTTTTAAAAGGTACTGTTATAGGTCATCGAGAAGGTTATGGTTTTTTGCGTGTTGAAGGCGAAAAAACAGACTATTTTATCTCATATGAACAAATGCGTTCTACGATGCATGGTGATGTCGTTTTAGCTCAAGCGATAGGCCAAGATAAAAAAGGAAAACAAGAAGTTCGTATAATTCGTGTCGTTACACCGAGAAAAGCACAAATTGTTGGCCGCTATTTTACCGAAGCGGGCGTTGGATTTGTTGTGCCAGATGATAGCCGTTTACATTTTGATATTATCGTTCCGGATGGTGAGGTAGGCGGTGCACGAATGGGACATATGGTTGTTGTCGAAATCATTCATCGTTCTACAAGAAGCTCTAAAGCGATTGGTCGTATTACCGAAGTCTTGGGAGATAAGATGGGCACAAGTATGGCTGTTGATATTGCCCTAAGAACACATGATATTCCACATGTCTGGCCCGCACAAGTCACCAAAGAACTTGAAGGACTTAAAGAAACCGTTCCTGAAAAAGCCAAAGAAAATCGAGTTGATTTAAGAAAACTACCTTTAATTACAATTGATGGTGAGGACGCGAGAGATTTCGATGATGCTGTGTACTGTGAAAAGAAAAAAGGTGGCGGCTGGCGTCTATGGGTTGCAATTGCTGATGTTAGTTATTATGTTCGACCGGGTTCCTCTTTAGATAAGGAAGCTAGAAGTCGCGGAACATCTGTTTATTTTCCTTCTCAAGTGGTGCCTATGCTACCAGAAGTCTTATCTAATGGGTTGTGTTCTTTGAATCCTCAAGTTGATAGGTTATGTATGGTGGCAGAAATGACCATCTCTCAACAAGGTAAACTTTCTGGATATAAATTTTATGAAGCAGTCATGAATTCTCATGCCAGAATGACGTATACAAAAGTGGCTGAAATTCTTGATGGAAACGAAGAAATTCGTAAACAATACCATGCGCTAATTAAACCGATTGAAGAATTAAATGCCTTGTATAAAGTCTTAGATAAAGCTCGTGAAGAGAGAGGGGGAATCAGTTTTGAAACTGATGAGCCTAAATTCATATTCAATGCAGAACGTAGGATTGAGCGTGTTGAAGTGGCTGTTCGAAATGATGCACATAAAATCATTGAAGAGTGCATGATTCTTGCTAATATTTCTGCTGCTAAATTTGTGGGCAAAGCTAAAGAACCAGCACTTTATCGTGTCCATGATGCTCCTAGTGATGAAAGATTGGGTAATGTCAGAAGTGTGCTTGCGGAATTAGGTATAACGATGCAGGGTGGGAATAAACCCAGCCCTAAAGACTATGCTGATGTAATGGATGCAGTTGCAGATAGGCCTGATCATGCGATGCTACAAACTATGTTGTTACGTTCAATGAAACAAGCTGTATACGATCCTGATAATCGTGGACATTTTGGTTTGGCTTTAGAAACTTATGCTCATTTTACTTCTCCTATTAGGCGTTATCCTGACTTAACCCTTCATCGTGCGATTAAATATCTCGTTGCTAAAAATGAAGGTAATGCAAAAAATGCTTTGTCAACAGGGGGATACCATGGTTCAATGGATGAATTTTTGTTATTAGGTGAACACTGCTCTATGACAGAAAGAAGAGCAGACGAAGCAACAAGGGAAGTTTCAGACTGGCTCAAATGTGATTTTATGCGAGATCATGTAGGAGAGACGTTTGAGGGGATTATCTCAGCTGTTGCTCCTTTCGGGTTTTTTGTGCGATTGAATGATCTTTTTATCGATGGTTTAGTCCATGTGGCTTTACTAGATAACGATTATTATATGTATGATGCCGTAGGTCAAAAATTGATAGGTGAAAATGCAGGTAAAGTCTATCGTCTAGGCGATGAAGTTGAAGTACGTGTAGAAGCTGTAAACATGGATGATCGTAAGATAGAATTTAAGTTGCTTTCATCTAAACGTACAGTTAGAAATGTAGGTAAAACAGAAAGAGATAAAGCAAAAAAAGCGTTAAAAGGTGGAGATAAACGTTCTGCAGGCAAAGCTAAAAATAGCAAAAAGCTTGCGAATGATCCAAATTTTGAGCCTAATGAGGCTTTTAAAGCAAACTCTAGTAAAGGAAAAAAAGTAAATACTACCGATAAAAAATCATCGAATAAACCCACCAGTAGATCGTCTAGTAAATCTACAGTATCTGCTAAGCCGACTAAAAGTAAGAAAAAATCGAGTAGTGATAGCAAAGCAAAAGGAAAAACTTCTAAGAAATAAGCAAAATATTTGTTAGAATATTTATAAACGGCGTTAAATGAGTATTTAACGCCGTTACTATTTTAATGGTCTAAAGATGAATTTTAATCATCTATTGTTTAGCGGAAAGTATCATGAGTGAAGTAATTTATGGCGTGCATGCCATTGAGTCAGTATTAAATAAAGAACCTCATCGTATAATTGAAGTCTTTATATCAAAAACAAGAGAAGAAAAAAGATTAGATCCATTGATAAAAAAATTACATCAGTTTGGGGTGGTTATTCAAGAGGCCAATAAAGCGACGTTAGATAAGAAATCCGATGGTGCTTCGCATCAAGGTATTATCGCAAGAGTAAAAGAGGGTAAGCAGTACAACGAGCACGATCTGAGTGATTTAATGGCCCAAACCGATATCCCGTTATTTTTAGTGTTAGATAATATTACAGATCCACATAATCTGGGTGCTTGTTTGAGAAGTGCTGATGCAGCAGGGGTAAGTGCAGTAATTGTTCCCAAAGATAGATCGGCTCCTTTAAATGCTATTGCTAAGAAAGTTGCTTGTGGCGCTGCTGAAACGGTTCCTTTAGTCAGAGTAACCAATTTGGCAAGAACACTTAGACTGCTTCAAGATAAGCACGTTTGGATAGTTGGAACAGCAGGCGAAGTGGATAAAACGATTTATGATGCGAGATTAACCGGACCTTTAGCGATTATAATGGGAGCTGAAGGTGATGGAATGCGCAGATTAACAAGAGATCATTGTGATGAATTATTAACTATTCCTATGGCTGGGACAGTATCTTCTTTAAACGTGTCGGTCGCTACTGGTATATGTTTATTTGAAGTGGTCAGACAGAGACTTGCTATGAAATAATTCAAAGCTAAAGCAATATGACGATAAAAGCAATAAAATGGATGCGATAAGTAAAGATGAAAAAAATTATTATTGGTATTTCAGGGGCAAGTGGTGCGATTTATGGCATTAGAATGCTTGAAGTATTAAAATCATGTGAAAATATTCAGACCCATTTAATTTTAAGCCAAGCTGCGCGACAAACTATTGCTTTAGAAACAGATTATAGCATTAAAGAGGTGCAAGCCCTTGCTGATGAACTTTATGATCTAAGAGATATTGGTGCATCTATTTCATCAGGCTCGTTTAAAACAGATGGTATGATAATTTTACCTTGTTCGATTAAAACTTTGTCAGGTATTGTCCACAGTTATAGTGATAATTTATTAACACGAGCTGCAGACGTTGTTTTAAAAGAGCGCAGGCCTCTGGTTTTATGTGTTAGAGAGACGCCACTACATAGTGGACATCTGGCTTTAATGTCTGATGCGGCAAAGTTAGGCGCCATTATTATGCCGCCAATGCCTGCATTTTATCATCGGCCCCTTCGTATAGATGATATTATTTTGCAAACAATCAATAGAATATTAGATCAATTAGATATTATTTTACCCAAAGATTTATTTGAGCGTTGGCAAGGGAGAACAAATAATTAGTCTAATTTAAATTGCCCAATCATGTTGGGCATATTAGGTGATGCACTCTCTTTTTTTATTTGAGTTTGCGTATGATGACACATCACACATTCAATAATCTCCGTTTCATAAATGAGTTGATTTGCGTCATTAAACTCTTGATGTTGCCATAATCTCAATGAGTCTAACTCTTTACATTCAGGACAAGCAGCTCCAGCAATGAATCGTTTTTTGGAGTTTACAGTTCTCATAGTTTTATACCATACTGTTCTTGATATAGTTTCATTTGTTCTAGTTCATTTTCTTTACCGGGTTGAGTCAATAGATAAGCTAATATGTTGTCAAGTGAAATAATGGAAATGACTTTACAACCAAAATCTCTTTCGACTTCTTGAATAGCTGATAAACTTTCTTTACCTCGTTCTTGTCTATCTAATGAGATGAGAACGCCTGATAAACTGGCATTCGCTTGTTCTATAATCGTCATTGACTCCCTAATGGCTGTGCCTGCGGTGATGACATCATCAACTAACATGACTTTACCTTTCAAAGGGCTTCCTACCATTAAGCCGCCTTCACCATGATCTTTGACTTCTTTTCTGTTGAAGCAATAAGGAATGTCTTTATTGAAATGATGAAAAAGTGCAATACTTGTTGTACTTGCGATAGGAATACCTTTGTAGGCAGGACCAAAAATGACATCATAGTCGATTTTTGCATCTTCTAAGGCTGCGGCATAAAAACGACCGAGTAAGGCGAGATCTGCCCCAGTCTTAAATAGCCCTGCATTAAAAAAATAGGGGCTAATTCTTCCAGATTTTAAGGTAAATGAACCAAACTTAAGGACATTTCGATTTAATGCAAATTCAATAAACTCAATTTGATAGTCTTTCATAGGGCGCCTTTAAATTAAACAATATGATGAAGTTATATTTTAACTTAAATCATCGGTTATGACGATGTGGTTTCTATTAATTTGTTGCGGATTGATGAAGTCATTATATAAAGTTGTGGTATTTAGTTTTTACTCCAAATACAGCCACTGAAGCTCAATGTTATTTTAAATTGGTTATATTTTTGTAGAAGGTAGTGCAAGATATATTAAATCGGATAATGTTGATGATGCTCAACCTTTCTCATTTCATAGCAGTCATTGAGAAGAAGAAAACTAAAAGCCTATATGTGATTAACAATATAGGCTGTACTTTAAAGAGTTTTAGTCATATTAAAATGTTATCGGAGGATAAGTATTATTTTTTTGTGTTAACTCTTTTTACGTTTAGACATTTTGATATCTATCATATTTGCACCTTCTAGCGGCTTTGTTGCTAAAATACTTTGAGGCTCAGATACTGGGAGATCTTCACTAAATACTCTCCCATAGTAGCTGTCTAGTAGTAGCTGCTTTAGTTCACTAATCAATGGATACCTAGGATTTGCTGCAGTGCATTGATCATCGAATGCATCCTCGGCCAGTTTATCTACTTTCGCGAGAAACTCACTCTCTTGAATGCCCGCATCTTTGATGGACTTAGGAATATCTAGTGTTGTTTTTAAGCCTTCTAGCCATTCTAATAGTCGTTCAATTTTTTGGGCTGTTTTATCTTTAGGAAGTGTTAAATCAAGATGATCTGCAATTTGTGCATAACGTTTTCTTGCTTGTGGTCTATCATATTGACTAAAGGCAGTTTGCTTAGTTGGATTGTCATTCGCATTATACCGAATGACATTACTGATTAATAACGCATTGGACAGACCATGGGGCAAATGAAATTCTGAACCTAATTTGTGTGCTAATGAATGGCACACTCCTAAGAAAGCATTGGCAAATGCTATACCTGCAAGTGTTGAAGCATTATGCACTTTTTCCTTTGCGAGAGGATTTTTTGCTCCTTCCTTATAGCTTTGTGGTAAATATTCTTTGAGTAATTTTAGAGCGTTTAAGGCTTGCCCATCAGAATATTCATTGGCTAATACCGAAACATAGGCCTCCATTGCATGTGTAACCGCATCTATACCCCCGTGAGCGCATAATGATGGAGGCATGTTCATAACTAAATTAGGATCTACAATCGCCATATCAGGGGTAATGGCATAATCGGCTAATGGATATTTCTGGCCTGTTTTTTCATCAGTTACGACAGCGAAAGGAGTAACTTCTGAGCCAGTACCTGAGGTGGTTGGAATCGCAATAAATTTTGCTTTTGTTCCCATTTTTGGAAATTTATAAATTCTTTTACGTATATCCATAAATCTAAGCGCTAAATCCTCAAATGCAGTTTCAGGGTTTTCATAGAGTACCCACATTATTTTAGCTGCATCCATAGGTGATCCTCCCCCTAATGCAATGATAACATCAGGTTTAAAACTATTCATTTGACCAACACCTTTATGAATAGTCGCTAATGTTGGATCGGCCTCAACTTCATAAAAATTATCCGTATCTATACCGTGTTCTTTTAAAATAGAAGTAATTAAGGTTGTATAACCATTATTAAACAAATATTTGTCTGTTACGATAAAAGCTCTTTTTATACCATCTGTTGCTATCTCCTCTAGGGCAATAGGCAGTGCTCCTCGACGAAAATAAATAGACTTAGGAAGTTTGTGCCACAGCATATTTTCAGCCCTTTTTGCGACAATTTTTTTATTGATTAAATGCTTAGGTCCAACATTTTCGGAGATTGAATTACCTCCCCATGAACCACAGCCTAAGGTAAGAGATGGTGATAGTTTGAAATTATAAAGATCGCCAATGCCGCCTTGGGATGCAGGTGTATTAATAAGAATCCTTGCTGTTTTCATTCGGTAGCTAAAAGTAGTGATACGTTCTTGTTGATTGTCTTGATCTATGTATAGGCAGGAGGTGTGCCCAATTCCTCCTAGATGAATAAGTTGTTCTGCAATATCTAAGGCTTGCTCAAAGTTTTGAGCGCGATAAAAAGCAAGGGTTGGAGAGAGTTTTTCATGAGCAAATGGTTCATCTAAAGAGACATTATTGACTTCCCCTATCAAAATTTTGGTTGTAGGAGGCACGATAATATCAGCCATTTTTGCTATTTGATAGGCTGATTGTCCGACAATCTTGGCATTTAAACTCCCTTCTTTTAAAATAACTTTTTTTATTGCCTCTAGCTCTTTTCCTTCTAACCAATAACCTCCATGACTTATAAGGCGAGCTTTAACTTCGTCATAAATTTTATCAACAACTACTAAAGCTTGTTCTGAGGCACAAATCACACCATTATCAAACGTTTTAGAAAGCATAATTGAAGCAACCATGCGTTTTATATCAGCTGTTTCATCAACCACAACAGGGGTGTTACCTGCTCCAACGCCAATTGCTGGCTTACCCGAGCTATAAGCTGCTTTTACCATACCAGGCCCTCCCGTTGCGAGGATTAGATTAATTAATGAATGCTGCATTAATTGATTGGATAGGCTAGCAGTTGGTTCTTCTAACCAAGCGATGATATCTTTAGGAGCCCCTGCTCTTACTGCGGCATCTAAAACTATTTTAGCGGCTAGGTTAGTCGCTTTTTTAGCTCTAGGGTGAGGAGAGAATACTATCCCATTTCTGGTTTTTAAGCTAATTAGTGCCTTAAATATAGCTGTAGAAGTTGGATTAGTTGTTGGGACAATACCACAAATAATGCCAATTGGCTCAGCAATTGTCATGGTACCAAAAACATCGTCAATTTCTAATATACCGCATGTTTTGTCATCTTTATAAGCATTGTATATATATTCTGAAGCGAAATGATTTTTTATCACTTTGTCTTCGACTATGCCCATGCCAGATTCTTCAACTGCTAATTTAGCCAATCGTATTCTTGCATCTGCAGCGGCTAAAGCCGCGGCTCTGAATATTTTATCGACTTGCTCTTGAGAATAATTAGCGTAGATTGCCTGAGCTGTTTTGACTTTTTCTAGCAGCATATCTAACGCATGATTTTTTTCATTAGTCATAGCACTCTCCTTAGTTTTAGAAAAACGAGATTAAGATCACATTTTTTATGTCTTTAGGCTAAGAGAGTTGAATGTATTTTTACATGACTTACATCATTTTTGGCAAAAATAGGATGTAGATTTTCATTTTTTATTATTTTAAATCATATTTCATGGTGTGTAATTAGTTAGTTATATTATGTTTATCGCTATTTTGAGAAGCATAAATTGTTAAAGAAGAAATCATATTCACTATTTTAATCTTTTAAATAGGTGATAGGATTATCTAAGTAATAACTAAAGGTAAAAGCGAATTTAATGTAGTTGATGTGATATTTACCGTCTAAAGTGAAATAAATACGTTTATTCATTTAAATCAGGCTATAATGAAAATATTATTTACTCAATTCATTGACAGATTTTGTACTGAATAAATTCTAAAACGAAAGGTGGCTCTTAGGTTGTTTTTGCTTATTGAAGTTAAGTGAATCCAGATGTTTTCGAGCGACATTTAATCCACAGATGAGCATCCAATTAGGGGTAGAAGTCACTTGAATGTATGAATGAGTTCGTGATTGAGTTGTAAGATAAACATATCAATGATTTTTTAGGGAAATGGCCAGTTATGAAAAAAAATGCCTCAAATTATGTGAAACAGAATGGCAAAAAGAAATACAAAAAAGATGGAAAAAAAACCAGAGCTGAACTTAACGAAGAAGCTCGTAAACAAAAAAAATTAAAAAATAGGAAGGGTTTACCTGCAGGAAGTAGGCATCAAGAAGTCTTAAAAAGTAGCACCAAAAAAGACAGTGGTAGAAATAGTGATCCTAGAATTGGTAGTAAAGTAAAAATTGACTTAAGTCAGTATGCCCTAAGTGATAATTTGAACTTTGCTACTGTAAGCGAAGAAACTTTAGAAAATAATGGATCATCGATGTTAGATTCTAAAGCTCGTGGGTTGTTAGAAAAAGAATTAGTGAAACTTGAGGCATCCACTCGCTTAGAGCAATTATTGCTCAAAGAAGAAGAAGGGGAAGAGTTATCTGAAGCTGAATCTTTATATGTAGAAGAAACACTCGATAGAATTTCGGAGTTATATGATATTTTGGGTATTGAAATTTTAGAAGAAACAACAGATGACGAAGAGTACTTTGATGAGGAAAACAAAGGTGACGATTTGATGCGTCTACTAAAAAGTTAATTTGTCATTAAACAAAACCTTGCGGCAAAATCAGCTGACGCAAGGTGTCAATAGAGCTGAATACTCACGTTTAGTTAATAAACGAATTTAAAGTCACCGCCTCGATTGTCTGCCACTCTGAATAAATGGCTTCACAGGCAAAGGATTGTGCTTTATGTGCATTCATGTATGCCTCTCCTTGAAGTGTCTCATCTGGGTATTCTGTAATAAAAGTAATGGGGAAAATACTTCGATTATCTTCGCTGATGATAAAGGGAAAACCGTTTTTAAATTCGAATGGCATTTTTCCCGCATAGTTTTCATACATACTGATTTGCGCTTTATTGAATGCCATAATCTCATTATTAGTTGCAAGTCGCAAGGTGACTTTATCTAATAATTCATTTGCTATACGCTCATACCCTCTATGATATCTGACAATAAGAAACATCCCTTTAGGGATAGTCCAAAGTGAAAATCCCCTTGGAATATAACCACTTAGTGGTCTAGTCCATTCATGAGACGGGTAGCCATGCATATTGATATGTAGGAGCGTCTTTTGTGTTGACTGCTCATATGCAATATCAAAAGCGGCTTTTCTTATTCCTTTTTCATAAAGAGGGGCGTCTTTACGGTACTCTAAATCATCCCCTAGAGCAGTATAACGTACCGCATGATGGATATGCCAAGGGCTGATACACAAAAATTGCTGATGCATATCATAGCCATCTGGGTTTTCTATTGGCACGAGGCTAAAATGGGCTTGTTCATTTTCTTTTAATAGATTTTCAGAAGCGGTCATAACGCCAATGACTGCACTGGTTTCATTTGCATGTTGAGCTGCTGAGATAAGAACGGGTTTATCAGCTCCTTTAACATAGGCGGCTTTAACGGGATGATTTAATACACTTTGAGTCTCAAAAACCTTATTAAAATTAGAATTTAATAATTGATAGACATTAGATAAACTGAGCTGTGATTTAATCTTCTTGAGGGCTTCAATTGAAGTGATTCCATCTTTGTAGATTACCTGATGTTTGAGATTAGGTAACTCCGTCGAGTATTCTCTTGTATAGATAGCGAGTGTAATATCGCTTTCACTGTACCGGATAATAGGCAAAATTTGTCCTGTTTGAAGGGTACGCATATCGACACTACCGATGATAGGTGCTGCAATAAACTCTAATAATTCAAGAACCCCAAAATAGATATCTTCATGTAAAATTTCCTGAAAGGAAATAATTTCATGTCCATAGTTCAATTCATCATCTTTCATTGGTAACTGAATATCAATAATAAGCTGTTCAAAGAAAAGAGGTCTTAGAGTCAGCAGATTATCTTTTACTAGTTCATTTAAGCGTTTTATTGCAAGTATTTTGATAAAATCCATTGTTGATTGGAATATTAACTCGAATTCAGTACTTAAATGTTCAGACAACCTGATGGTATTTTTATCAAATTGTTCACAAAAAGGCGTTACTATGTTTTCTTCATTACGATAGATGATCCAACCACAATTGTTCAAGCTTTCCTGCTCAACACTATCCTTGGTCGATAGGTTTGGCGCGAATACTTTCCATTTTAATGTTTGAAGCTGTTGATTTACCCCTTCAATATCATAAAAAAGTGGCGCATCAGCTGCACTTATTACCTTGGAGGGAATAAATTCTATTTGGCAAGTTTTTAGCAAAGCATTTAGAGGATAGCACTCAAGTAAAAACCGTTTTTCATCCACATTCTGTACGATTGGGTAGGTGATTGTTAAGCGTGTAAACGAGCCCGCATCCTCTCTGTCTAAAAAATGATTTAGTAAAGGTTTATACGCACTGTGTAGTGTTACCTTTTTAGTTGATGTTGAGAATTGTTGAGCTATTTTTTTACGAGTGAGTCTATCTTCAAATAACCAGACATCAATGTAGCCATTATTACTTTGCTCAACTAAATTTTTTAAGCTATCGAGTGTTCTATTAAAATCAACTTCTAAGGCAAGAGACATAGCATAACCCTGTATTCATTTTTAACGTTGGGTGTAAATAAAAAAGTCAGACTTAAACAGAGTGTTTAATGACTGACTTTTTACTCATCGTATCATGATGTCATTTATCACAGTTAGAATTTAAACATGAGAAAATACATCAGAAAAATATTAACAATCAATAATGGAACAGCTGTAGGAATCTGTGTTTTAATGACCAAATTCTTATCTTTTAATTCGAGTAGGGCCGCAGGCACAATATTAAAATTCGCAGCCATCGGGGTCATCAAAGTACCGCAGTAGCCTGAGAACATGCCAATTGCAGCCATGATAGCAGGATTTCCTTCATGCTGAATCAGTAAAATAGGAATACCTACACCCGCGGTGACGATAGGGAATGCAGCAAAAGCATTACCCATGATCATTGTAAGAATAGCCATCCCTAGGACATAAATTACCACAGCAATAAATTTATTATCCACAGCGAGGTAGGTTTCTGTTAATCTCGCTATCGCATCTCCAACACCCGCATTGGTAAAAAGTAACCCCAGCGTCGCTAAAATTTGTGGAAGAATAAATGCCCAGCCTATTGAATCAAGTAATCTTCTTGTTTCCTCTATGACTTGAGTCGGTTTCTCTTTTGTATAAACGAGGGCAATAGCTAGGCCGGATAAGCTACCAACAGCCATTGAGAAAAGTGTAATGAGCGTTGGATTCGAATTTGTACCAAATACGAATTGATTTAAGCCTTCAATTTTGAAAAGCAAGACGCCGAGCACGGTACCAATCGGAATTAATAATGCAGGAATAAAAATTTTATTTCCATTTTTTGTTAAACTTTTTTGTCGGTTTTCTTCTGAAATATCGGGATATTTGCCTAATTTAACGCCACCAAGGCCAGCGAGTAAACCCATACCAACAACTAAAAAACCTATGAATATATGAATAAATTCCTTTGCTTGTTCTTCTGTTTGATTGAAGATATTCATACTTAATGAATATGTCCAAGGGCCGATTAAGAAAATAAATCCATAGATCCCCCAAAAAATTCCTGTAGTAATGCGTCGCGGATTATTCGTATCTTTAAATGAGCGTATAGAAACGAAAATAAGAATGATCCCAGCAATCCAATATAGATATTGTTGTTCGAAATTCATATTTTTCCCTTTTATCCTTTATACGCTTCACGAGCTTTTTGGTTAATAACGGTTAATTCTCTTACCATAGAACCGTCCATTTTGTGGATACGATAAGCATGAATAATAAACGCAAAAATTGCTGTTGGAATACCCCAAAGGGCGATATGAATAGGTGCGACGTCAAATCCACCCGACGCTTTTAAGAAGGATTGCATAAAAATAATGGCCCCAAATGCGACAAATATATCCTCACCGAAGAATAAACCAACATTATCTGTTGCAGCGGACATTGCCTTTATTTTGTCTCTTGATTCTTGAGGTACGTCTTCGAATCGATTTTCCATTGCACTTTCCGCCATTGGTGCGATTAGGGGTCTTACCATCTGCGCATGGCCTCCTAGACTAGTTAACCCCATTGCGGCGGATGTTTCCCTAATAAAAAGATAAGCTATCAATAATTTTCCCGTTGTTGCGCTTTTCATTTTACTGATAAGTTTTTGTGATTGGTTTTTTAGTCCATGACGTTCAAGTAAGCCTATAACACCAAGGGGTAATAATAAAATTAATGGAAGGTTCCTAGTGTCTAAAAATCGTTGACCTAACACTTCAAAAATTTCTAAAAGCGGCATTTTTGCAGCTATACCTGTCACGATCCCTGCACTTATGACAACAAGTACTGGATTTAAACGTATGAGGAATCCCACCACAATGACAAGAATGCCTATCAAGGGCCAATAATTCATATAATGCTCCTGTAAATAAGAAAAAAAGACATAAAAATTAACTCAAGACTGTATCGTGTGATCTTCTCATTATTCAAGTTTATCCGAGCTGAGTGCAGCATGTAGATTCTTAGCAAATAATAATGCATGAGGGCCATCTCCATGAATACACACGGTTTGTGCTGCAACAGGGATAATTTCTCCATCTATTGTATTAACAGTGCCATTTTTGATAAATCCCAAAACTTGTTTGATGGATTCTTGTTCACTTTCAATCATTGCCTTCGGATGACTTCTATCGACTAAGGATCCAGAGGCTTGATAGCGTCTATCAGCAAAAACCTCATTCATATACGGCAACCCAATTTCTTTTGCTGCATCAATTAAAAAACTTCCTGAAAGCCCAAATAAAGTAAGATTAGGATTGAAGTCATAAACGGCTTGAGCAATAGCCAACGCCATAGTTTTATCTTGAGCGGCTTGGTTATACATCATACCGTGAGGCTTAACATGTACCATTGTGGCATTTTCTTTTTTAACTAATGCATCTAATGCCGCAATTTGATAAAGGGTCAAGTTATAAATGCTCTGGGGCGGTAAATCCATACGGGTACGACCAAAATTTTCTTTATCAGGGAAGCCAGGATGAGCGCCAATTTTAACATTATATTTAACGGCTAATTTTATTGCGTTAGCCATGATATCAGGCGATCCTGCATGAAATCCGCAAGCAATATTTGCAGAGTTGACTATTTGTAAAAGTGCTTCATCAAATTGCCCACCTTCACCTAGATCAGCATTCAAATCGATTTTCATAAAGTCCCCTTTCTACTTTATTCAGATAAATGTCTTGTTCTTGACTAACTAAATAAGCCTCTTCTAACGAACAAGGCTTAAATTGAATTAAATCACCTAGTCTAATTTGGGCAAGATAATTCAAGTCAGCCTCTATAATACATGCAAATTTAGGGTACCCCCCTGTGGTTTGAGCATCTTGCATCAAAACAATAGGTTGCCCATTAGGTGGTACTTGAATTACACCAGGTATAACACCGTGAGACATCATATCTATTGACGACTCTCTTTTTAATGTGCTTCCCGAAAGCCTAAAACCCATTCGACTACTCTGAGTGGTCAATTGCCAACTATTGTGCCAAAAGTCGTATTGGCTTTGCTTACTGAATTGAGAATATTCAGTTGCAGGAATTGCCCTAATTTGATTTTTGAAGGTGGGTAAAAGAATCCCTTTAATTGATTTAGGGCATACTGAAGTGGAATTAATAGTGAGAATATCTCCTTTTTCTAGAGCTCTTCCGTTGAATCCACCTAGCTTTGTATTAAGATCAGTACTTGGAGAATTCAAATATTCCATGGCATTGAATCCACCGGACACAGCCAAATAGTTTCTCATTCCGATATTAGGCCTATCGATAGTTAAAGTTTGCCCTGCTTTAACAGGATAGCACCATCCGATAGAAAGTTTTTTTTCATCAAGTGATATTTGTGTTTGTGCCCCTGTGATAGCAATCCATGTCGACACGTTAAATTTAGCAGAAAACTGTCCGAGAGTAATTTCTAAAACAGCTTTATCTCTTGTGTTTGCTACAAGAATATTTGCGAGTTGTAAAGATAAACTGTCTAGGCCGCCTGTGAGACTTATGCCTAAGGAGCGATATCCTTCTCTTTGCTTACCTTGAATGGTAGTTAATATACCCTGTTGAATAATTTCAATCATGTTAAAACCTCAACAGGAATAAATTTTAATTGATCACCCGGTCTGAGTAAGGTCGGGTGAGTCTCATGGGGTGTAAATAGAGCAACTTCTGTTTGACCTATCAGTTGCCAACCACCTGGTGCAGCTGTCGGATAAATTCCTGTTTGTTCTCCACCTATACCAACTGAACCTGCGGGTACGAGATTTCTTGGTACCTCTTTTCTTGGTGTCGCAATCGCTTTAGACATTCCTCCTAAATAAGGAAATCCGGGCTTAAATCCCAAGAAAAAAACGGTGTAAATCTCTGAGCTATGCTTTTCAATTACTTGATTGGGCGTTAATTGGGTATAAAGTGCGACATCCATAAGATCTGGACCATATTGACCACCGTATTTAACAGGAATTTCGATTTGTCTTGGTTCTGGAACGAATGATTTGGATTTAGACCAAATATTTTCAAAAAATGGGCGGATTTCACCAAAGTAACGCATAGGCGTTTTAAGAATAATACTCAAATTATTCATACCTGGTACTACCTCGTGTACTTCTTCGTTTTCTAAAGCTAGTGATGCTAGACTCCATATTTTTTGTTGCTTTGTTAGAGAAATATCCCCACTGATTTCCAATATTATTACTCGCTGACCTAAGGGATAACATGTGACATTATCTTCTAATAGAATTCGACTGAGTGTTTTATCAGTATAGTGTTTATTATTCATATGGTGTTTATCAATTTGTCAATAGTGAAGGCTTAACAGTTAAGTTGCTAAAAAAGGCTCTGATTTACTTAACATGATTTTGATACGCAAATGAATAACTAGGTTAAGTTAGAGAAATCTCTCTGTCAAGAAATTATTCTTTGCATGGGGTACAAACAGAGTTCAGGCAAATATTGAATTAAATTGTTATTCAATTTTGCATCAATCGTATGCACATTCCTTTGCTCTATCCTTTCATGGTCTTTATCCACTGAGCTACAGCATTTTTTTCGGTTTCCTCACTAATCCAAAATACTTGAAATTATTAGATGATTGCTTTACACCATAAAAGTTTAGAGTCTTTAACTTAGATAACTTCAATCCTCTTGCTCTTAACAATTTCATTGAAGGTCTTTAGTCACAGTTTGATCATAATGTGCATCACGCATCACGCATCACGCATCACGCTACACTAATTTTTCCATCAATTGCTAAAACGGATCGTATTCCATTAATTTCTTCATCCGAATGCTCTACATTAGACTTTATTGAATAGGCATTAGTCCATAGATTATTTAACGATTCAAACTTAACCATTTTAATAAATCTAGCAATATTATGCCGAGCGTGGATACTTTTCTTTAATCGCGTCTAATATTTTATATATATTCTTTTTTAACACTCCCTTTGTTATTAATGAATCAGATGAAATTATTAATTTTATATATTGAATCATTTTTTGAAAAATAAAAGTATCTGTTGGGAAAGATCTATCTTTTAAAAATATATTTCTAAATAATTTAAAGGTAGCTTTTTGTTACATACTCTTAGATTTTAATTTTATTTTAAAATTAAACGTTTGATTTTAAAAAATTTTTATGTAAAAAAATCATCAATTAAAAGTTTTTCTTATAATTTTTAATATAATGGTTTTAATTCGATATTAATTGCAACAGTTATTTAATCTAATTAAAAACTTTTTTAAGGAAGACAGAGAAAGAGTTGGTTTTTTATTAACAATAATCAATAAGAAAATTAATTATAAACATAAATTGAGACATAAAATAGAAATGAAAAAAAATAAAACAAGATTATTTCTTACGTTTTTGATTTATTCAATTTGCCAGCATACCCACGCAGTGGACGAGCAAACAAATCCACTTCAGAGTAATTTTTCAATTCATACAATTGAATCAGAAATTACAGTTGAGGAGTTTATAAGGCAAAAAGAAATAAGTTTAATTCAGTTAAACCAATGGAATGATAAACAATATACAGGGCAAGATATATTAAAATTTGGCCAAATTCTTAAATTAGAGAATAAAACCCAAAATCAATCTACTTTGCCTGAGTTGTCTTCTATAGAGGATAATTCGGTTGTTGGATCACTTTTATCTTCGACACCTGTAGGGAATTATATGACAGAGTCATATGAAACGAATATTGCTAATGCCGTTAAATATGTAGCTGAAGAAGACTGGAGTAAGTTTAAAGGGAAAGAATTGATTAAAAAAAGTGAAGATTACCTTCTTAATCAAGCGACTTCTAATGTGAATAGTACTTTAAATAATGAAGTTTCTGGATTATTAGGCAAGTTTGGTAAAGCTGAAGTGAATATTTCTGTAGATAAAGACGGAAAACTTCAGTCAAGTTCCTTGCGGGTATTGAGCCCTCTTTATGATCAAAAAGAAGACTTAATATTTAGTCAGGTCGGGGTGCATGAACAAGGTACCGGAAATGATAGGCGCTTAATTGGTAATTTTGGTTTAGGTTATCGTTACGAAACCAATAACTATTTATTAGGAGCGAATACGTTTATTGATCATGATTTTACTGGTTCAAATACAAGGTTAGGTGTAGGTGGAGAATTTTGGATGGATAATCTTAAAATTGCCTCAAATATTTATACGCCTTTATCGGGTTGGAAAGAATCGGTAGTCATGAAAGAGTATGAAGCGCTTATTTATGACGAAAGAGCGGCTAAAGGATTTGATATTAGAGCTCAAGGCTATTTACCAAGTTACCCACATTTAGGCAGTAGTTTGGTTTTTGAGCAATATTTTGGTGATGAAGTTGCTCTATTTAGTACAGATGAACGCCAAAAGGATCCTTATGCGTTAACATTAGGGTTTGATTATACTCCAATCCCTTTACTTACCGCAGATGTTTCACATAAAGTCGGAAAAAATAGCAAAGAAGATACTCGATTTGGGCTTAATCTTAATCTTCAATTAGGGACACCAATAGAAAAGCAACTTGATCCAAGTATGGTTGCTCAAGCTAGGAGCCTTAAAGGAAGTCGATATGATATTGTCGATAGAAATTACGATATTGTTTTTGAATATAAGAAAGAAGATTTTTTTGTCAAGGTAGAGGGACCTTCAGAAGGACAAATTAATCAGCTAGTTCGTTTTAAGGCAAGTTATCAAAGTCGTTCTGATATAGAAGGTTTTAAATGGTCTATTATCAATCCAAATGGGATAAAACAAAGTAGCCGAAGAGATAACAGTAATTCCTCAGGAATATTTGAGTTTACGCCTTTTATTCCAGGTCATTATCAAATTTTTGTAGAGGCTACAACTCAAAGAGGGCATGTAGGAACATCTAATGTTATCGATTTTTATGTGGAACTCAATGAGAATAATCAATCCTCAATGGTATGGGTAAATGGATCTAATCAAGCGGAGGTTAACCCCGATATATCATTGAGTGAAGTATCTATTATTGCTCTACCGAGTGATAAGCGTTTAAGTATGGATTTTTTTGCAAAAAATGAAGAAGGATACTCTATAGATATTGACGATCCAGAACTTTTATGGCGTATCAAGGGTGAGTCAGTTCAATGGAGAGAGTTTAATGCAGAGTCGTTAACTCAAGGTATTAGATCTGTACCTCAAAAAATGACTGATAATCAAGGTAATAGCTACTGGCGATTTCATGTGATTGCTAATGAGTCATTTGAAAATATCGAGGTGCAATTTCTGGCAAAATCAAAATCTAACTTAGAACTGATTTCAAGAAATCTTCTAGAGGGGAATTTTATTCCGGAAGAAGAAATACTTTTCAAGCCAGAAAATATAGTTATCGAGTTGTATGAATTAAATACTCCAAGCTATGCTTTGGATGATGGGGCTAAATTAATTACTCAAAGTGGATACGATAGAAATCGAATGATCAGTTATCAGCAGCCACAATATATTTTTGTTAACAGTGCTTATGAAGTGGTAGTTAAACACAAAAACCCGTTAACCAATGAGTTAGAAGTTATAACCCCTCAAGTCGAACATAGTATTAGATGGTCTTATATCAACCCATATAGTGGAGAAGAGTTTTATCAAAATGATGATCTAAATTTTCTTAAAAGCTGTAATGGTCGGCCTATCATAACTACCCAAATTACAAATTATGAAGGCAATGAATTTGCTTATGGTACAGCTATACGAACAAACATAGATGAAAAGGTAATCAATGAACAGCAATTGCAATTATCTGCAACGATTAATTATAAACGCCTACAAGATCCTTCTTTAGTAAAGCAAGGAGATGAACGAATTTGTCAAGGTGAAATAGATGGGTTATTTTTTGCAGAGAATGGATACATAGGTTTTCAAGGCGAGTCAAGAGAGGACCGAGTGGCCTCGATTGATAATCTTCGAGCAGGAGAATGGAAATAATGTTTAAAACAAAAAAAACTGCAAAAAGATATTCCTTTAGAGCTAAGCGGATGGCTAAAAGATATTCGATGTTGTCATTTTCTCTATTAATAATTGCTACCATAAGTGTCGAGGCTAATTTTGATAAAGAATATGATATTAAAAGTCAAGCGACTGGCCCTCTATTAGGGCATGCTCCAGGGATAAGAACAGCATTAAGTGTAAATAATTTAGAGGGTTCTTTACGAGTATGCTCTAAGGCTAAGGTGAATTATCAGATACTTGATCTGGATGGAGATTGGGATAGACCTTTCATGGAGGAAAATAGAGAAGGAACCCAAACCTCAATTGTTTGGTGGTTTCAGTTACCGAACAGTAATGAAAAAATACAAGTTTTAAAATCTAGTTTGGGCATTGATCCTAATTCGAGAACAGATCAAACCCAGATTCAGATACCGTCACACATTAAAGACGCAATTACAGGTAATATTTATCCTACAGAAGGAGGAAAACTATGGTATCAAATTAAACCTTATACTGCCTTGGAAACAACACCTGATACTTCAACGGACTTTATTGAAGCAGTTGATGTGACGAAAGCTTATTACTTGAGAATGGCTGAAAATCCAGGGTATATAGATATTCAGGAAAAGCATGAAATGCCAATTAATTTTATTCAATTGCCGTTTGTTGTTCCTAATCCCAATCCTTTGTCCGAGGGGATACCTGTAGTTGGACTTGTACTTCCCTCTGAATACAGTTTTATCAATTCACCAATTATTGGTAAGGCTAATGAGAATGATTGTTATGTTGATGAGGTATTCACTGCAAATATTACTGACAATCAAGGGAATTTAATTGAAGATTTTTTTGTAGTAAATGGTCATTATCAAGCAGAAGTTAAACTTAATGGAAAAAACATTTTAGATACCCAGTTAATCGAACGGCAAATTGTTTGGCATTTATTTAGTCCAGTAGAAGGTTCTTCGTGTGATATTAATAACGAAGAGGATAGAAAGAATTCTGAGTGTTTTGTTTCTCATATTTATACAGGAGATGATAAAAATGAAGATGGAACATACAGAGTATTACATCACTTCAATGAAATCGGTGAATTAACGTACAGCGAATTTTTTACACAGAGAACTAATAAAGATGCTGCTGAATTAATTCAACAAACCGAGCCAAATTTTAGTGAGCAAGGTTTTTTTGTGGGGATTTCTTTAATTAACAAAGAGTAATTTAAATATTTAATTCATGGATGGAAAATATATGAAACAGAAAATGAAGAAAAAAGTATTGCTTACATCAATATTATCTGTGTTGATGGTAAATAGCGTATTAGCTAAAGAGCATACACATGTTGTAGATAAAACAATCAAAGGTTACTACCCTTCTTTTGACTCCGTAGGTACTAGAATTATATCCAGTACTACTGAAAAATTGAGGGTAGGTGATATTATTGCAATCCCATCAGATATTGATGATGATAAATTTTTTAAACTTAATGATAAAGATGGAGATCCAGCATTAAAGCCAGGTGACGGAAAAAAATATGATGTTGCTTGGTGGAGAGTTATTCCTAAGGAAGGATATAAATGGGCAGATGATATTGATAGCGGTCTCACTCCTGTGAGTTCATGGGATCATGTTAATGCGACGCTAATTAATGAATCAGCTTACGTGGATATCCCTGAAGTGTCAACGTCTAAAGCATTACGTATTCCACCTGTGAAAACAGGTGAACGTATCGCCTTTAGTATTACCCCAGAGACAAATTATGGTGATCCTGCACGAGGTCTTGCACTTTATGCCCCTGATCTGAATTTCTTTTGGGGAAATACAGATGAAAATCAAACTCCAGGCAATCCTCCGGGAGGTGGTGATAACCCTCAAAATCCTAATCCACCAGGTGGTGGAGGTGAAGGCAATGGTGAAAATCCTGGCGGCGGTGGTGGTGATATAGGTACAAGCGAAGTAGGAGAAGCAGTTGTTAATATCTATATTGATAGAAATGGTAATGGTTTAGTAGATTATGGGATCGATGAATTATTAATAGGTCACCCAACTGTCAATACAACTTATGTGGCAGATATTAAAATTGTTACAGAAAAAGATGGGGAGCCAGTTTTAAGAGATTTACTGGAAGAAGAGAAAGAGTCTATTAAATGGCATATTACAAATGGCGATACAGTCGTGACCTATGTTAATGGGGATGAATATGATCGAGTCAGTAGTACCTATGCATTTTCTACTCAGACCTCAAATGAAAATGCTGATGATAAGCTAAGAGCTTTACCAGATCACTTCTCAGAGCAAGGAACAACGATTTCTGTTTCCTTCTCTTTTAATACCGACGTTATCCCTGAATAATAATTGGTAAATAATTACGGAGATATGGAAATATTATGAAAAGAAATTTTTTAAAGCCTATTGTTATTTCAATGGCTTTGATAGGATTTACAATTTCATCGCAGGTTCAAGCTGAAATGGTAAATGCGAGCTCAGATAAAACACAAACAATAAAAGGGTATTACCCCTCTTTCGATTCTATAGGTACATCTATATTTTTTGGTACGCCAGGGGCTATAAAAGTTGGTGATATTATTGGATTATCTTCTGATATGGTTGGTAGTGATTTTTTTAAATTGGTTGATATGGATGGTGATTTTCCTATACCGGTGAATGGAGGGGAATATAGTGTAGCATGGTGGGCTGTTAAACCTAAAGAAGGGTATAAATGGGCTGATGAAACCGGTGATTTATCTGAGGTGCGAGAATGGTCACATGTTGATGCTGTGCTTATTCCAGATATTCATTACGTTAAAACGGCGAATACCACGACCTCACAGGCGGTACAGATTCCAGGTGGCTTTGCAGGTTCAAGAATTGCATTCAGTATTGTCCCAGAAACTGAATTAGGTGATCCGAATAAAGGTCAAGCCCTATACGCTCCAGATATTAACTTTTTCTGGAAAAATTCTGATCCGAATCAAAAACCAGGTATGCCCCTGCCAGGCCAAAGCGATCATTTAAAACCTGAAAGTAATGGTTTGATTCCGCAAAGATTGAGTAATAACCCTACTGGGGGTGGTAATACACTTGGAGATTCTAAGTTTGCGGCAGTGATATATGAGGATATTAATAATGATGGCATATTTACTCCTGGCGTTGATGTTTTATTAACTGATGCACCTAAAGTAAATACGCAATATGTTGTTGATATTAAAATATTTAAAAGTGATGGTACATCTAGACCCCTAAATGAAAAAGAACAAGAATCAATCGTTTGGGATTTCTATCTAGGCGAAAATATAATTAAAGATGCGGGTGAAGGACTTGGAAGTTACAGTTTTAAAACACAGATAAACAATGCTTCTGTCAGTGATATCATAAAGAGTTTTTCTCCTTCAGGATCGCAACAAGGCTTGAGTTTACGGGTTAATTTTGAATTTGATGATGCATTATAACAATTGAAACGATTGATACCGCACCATTTTAAGTAAAAATATTCTAAACACCCTAATTCAGAATGAATTAGGGTGTTTTTTTATAAACCTGAAAATTAACCCCTGATCCAGTTAAAATTTATGTTAAACTGCTCATTAAATTTGAGTCAGTAATATGGTGAGAATGTAATTTCGTATTTAAAATATCAGTTAATAAAATTAGGTGAGAGGTGTATGATGAATATTGAATATGTTGTGATTATTTGTGTTGCGTCATTAGTTATTGGTTTTTTAGTGGGTAGAATGACTCACAAGAATGCTAAGAATGCAGATTCTTTGCGTAAAGAATTAGATAAAACTAAATCAGAATTGGCTAGCTACAAGCAAGAGATGGTTGCTCATTTTTCTAATAGTGCAGATATCTTAGATAAAATGGCTAGAGATTACCGTCAATTATATGATTATATGGCTAAGAGTTCAGCGCATATCTTATCGAATACAGATATTAATAAAACTCCTTTTCCTGCGTTAACGACTCTTACTGATATTGACTCAAATAAACCTAAATATGAAGCACCACCAAGGGATTATTCTGAAGGTGCCTCTGGTTTATTTAATGCTCAACCCTCTTCTGATAAATCATAATGTATTCCCCAGCTAAAGTTTATTCGCTGGGGGTGTTGCTTAGTGTTGTGTTTTAAGTAACTGATACACCACAAAGTAAAGTTTTATTCCTAAATCACTTGACTTCTAAGCATGATTTTATTGTTTTACGCAGCCATTCCCTTAAAGGGTCTTCCTGCGTTCTTTCATGCCATATTTGCATAATTTTAATTTTGGGCATCACTAAGGGTAATTCATAGATAATTAAACTATCATCATTTGCTACAAATTGTTCTGCTATTGAACGCAGGCATGTGACGATTAAATCTGAGTTTTTTATCAATTGCGCTGATGAGAAAAAGCTCGAAATCCCTGCAATTATTTGACGTTTTAAAGACAATTCTGAAAGTTTCGCATCAATAGAAGTGAATAAATCGCCGTTAAGAGTTGTTACAATATGTTGGCATGCCACATATTTCTCTAAAGTTAATTCACGTTCAATCAATTGGTTGTTTTTTGATGCCACCACAACAAATGATTCTTCAAGTACTTTTTGTTGTCGATAGCTATCTGGTAAATCCTGATAAAAACCGGCAATGGCAATATCAGCTGCCCCCTGCTCTAATAATTTTTTTGGCAATTTACCTTGAGTATTCTGGGTGATAATTGTCAAATTTGGCGCTTCTTTTGCTACGATAGGTAGTAAAAGAGGTAATAGCTTTTGCTCCATATAGTCAGTGGTAAATATGAATATTTTTTCTTGTCGATTCAAAAAAGATTCATTCGAAAGGGTTTGATAAAATTCCGATAGCTTTTGGACTAAATCACTTACTTTCGGAGCTAGTTCATGTGCTTTAGGGGTTGGAGATAGACCTCTAGGTACTTTTATAAATAGAGGGTCTTGCCATTCTAATCTCATTTTATTTAATTTATGGGCGAGACCAGGTTGGCTAATCATTAATATTTCGGCCGCACGTGATGCGTTACGCTCTTTGTACAGTATGTAAAATAGATATAATAATTGAGGATCAAATCGAGATAAATTTAGCATATAAGTATATTAGAATAAAAATATAAAAATAGCAAAACGGCTAAATTATAAAGCGGTAATTCTTTTACTTACTTGGCTCTTTTTTAAGTGAAACAAAAAGGATCTTATGCTAAAATAAACTCAATTTGCATCATTGCTCTATTAAATTAATCCTATTGTGGCGGGGCTGCAATTGATTATTCTTTGATGTATAAAAACTATTCCAAATAAAGTAGTATCTCATTCGATATTTCTCAATTTTATGAAGATCTAATAGGGGGGCTAAGCATGTCACAAGATGAATTAAAAAAAGCTGTTGGTTACGCCGCACTTGAATATATCAAGCCAGGTATGATGGTAGGTGTCGGCACAGGAAGTACTGCTTCTTATTTTATAGACGCCTTAAATACAATGAAAGAAGATATTTTAGGTACAGTATCTAGTTCTATTGCCTCAACAGAGAAATTGGAGAGACTAGGTATAAAAGTATTTGATTGTAATGAAGTAGATTCTATTGATGTATATGTCGATGGCGCTGATGAAATTAATCCAGCTCTTAAAATGATTAAAGGCGGTGGAGCTGCGCTGACTCGTGAAAAAATTGTCGCTGCAATTGCCAAAAAATTTGTTTGTATAGCTGATCAGTCAAAAGTCGTTGATGTTCTTGGCAAATTCCCTTTACCTGTGGAGGTGATTCCAATGGCAAGGGCTTACGTAGCAAGAAGACTAGTTACTTTGGGCGGTACCCCCATTTATCGTCAAGGAATTAAAACGGATAATGGTAATGTTATACTGGATGTTCATAACTTATCCATTATTGATCCAATTGCACTTGAAAAAGAGATTAATTCAATTGCTGGAGTGGTGACCGTTGGCCTGTTCTCGCAACGTGGCGCTGATGTTGCTCTTATAGGTACATCTGATGGAGTAAAAACTCTTACATTAAAATGATGACTGATATAGATAATGCGTTTTTTCAAGAGAGATTAGCTGCTGCTGAATATTTTTCAATTGATCAATTTGCAGGTCGTGAAGAATTTGAAAAAGTAAAATCTTGGCTGCTAGAAATGGGCTCTTTGACGAAACGTTTTGAGCAGGCAACTGCAAGTGTGAAAATTGTGCCACACGTAGAGCATTTTATAACAGTTAAATCTGATGTTCAGCATTTTTTAGAAGCCGAAGCTTCCATTTTCTGGCAACGTGATATTACTTTATATGGTAATGATATGCCTTGGCTTATCGCAAGAACTTTAGTTCCTAAAAAGGCTCTTTTGGATGATTACCACAAATTAGTCGATTTAGGTACGGTTCCTCTTGGTAGATATCTTTTTTCTCACCCCACACTGCAGCGAACTCAATTTGAAATAGCAGAAATCAGTATTAAGATTAATGAACTTTCAAAGGACTTATTTCAGAAACTTTTTCGTAATGAATCAACGATACATCCCTACCAAGCAAGCCATAAAAGTATACATTTATGGGCTAGAAGATCTATTCTTCAAATTAACGACTCTAAATTACTTTTATCGGAACTCTTTTTACCTATAAGCCCTATTGGTTTTAATTTTTATTAGATTGCTTTTGTTAATTTATAAAGTTAGATAAAAATTCTCCTATTTATTGTTACTTTGAACTTTCAGATATTTATGCATTATAAATGAGTTATTATGCGTAATATAACCCTTATTAGAGCTAACTCTACCAAAAATCATTTTTTAGGGTTTTTAAAAAAATATTAATTATCATAAGCTTAAAATTTTTCTTTGTAAAAATAAGTCGATTTATTAAAAAAAAACTTGTCAATCTGCCCTTATTCACTTTATATTCATCAAGTCGTGCATAAAAAGGCTTTTAGAGGGGGGAGGCTAATTCTCCAAATCCACTAAAAATAATTTCAGAATGCGCAGATAAATAACAGGAATTATGAAAAATTTCATAATTAATTCTTTAACTCAGTAAATTAATATCGAGGTTGGTATGTCAAATAAATCTTTAGCAAGTTTTTTAGAATATGTAGAACAACGTAATGGAAACCAACCAGAATTTTTGCAAGCGGTAAGAGAAGTCTTTAGTTCTTTATGGCCTTTTTTAGATAATAATCCTAAATACAGAGAGTTCAGTTTGTTGGAAAGATTAATTGAGCCTGAAAGAGTCGTGCAATTTAGAGTGACCTGGATTGATGATAAAGGACAAGTGAATGTCAACAGAGCCTTCAGAGTTCAATACAATTCAGCAATAGGCCCCTATAAAGGTGGGATGCGTTTTCATCCTTCTGTAAATTTATCTATCCTTAAATTTTTGGGATTTGAGCAAACGTTTAAAAATGCACTTACTACTTTACCCATGGGGGGGGGTAAAGGAGGTTCTGATTTTGATCCTAAAGGTAAAAGCCATGGTGAAATCATGCGTTTTTGTCAAGCATTGATGCAAGAGCTTTTTCGTCACATTGGGCCTGATACGGATGTTCCTGCGGGAGATATTGGTGTAGGTGGACGTGAAGTAGGCTTTATGGCGGGTATGATGCGTAAATTAACAAATAATAATAGTTGCGTTTTTACCGGGAAAGGGCTTGAATTTGGAGGCAGTTTAATTCGCCCTGAAGCAACAGGTTATGGTTTGATCTATTTTATTGATGCAATGTTAAAACAGCACAAGCAAAGCTTAGAAGGTAAAACTGTTGTAGTCTCCGGCTCGGGTAATGTTGCTCAATTTACTATAGAAAAAGCAATGGAATTAGGTGCTAAAGTAGTTTCGGCATCTGATTCAAGCGGTACTGTTTATGATGAGAAAGGCTTTGATAGAGAAAAGTTAGCCCATTTATCAGAGGTGAAAAATTCACGTTATGGACGTGTTGCTGATTATGCGAATGAAAGAGGTCTTAATTATCAAGCAGGAAAAACACCTTGGTATATTCCATGTGATGTGGCTTTACCTTGTGCAACTCAAAATGAACTCACACTTGAAGATGCTAAAGTGTTGATAAAAAATGGCGTGAAAGCTGTCGGGGAAGGGGCGAATATGCCCGTAACAATTGATGCAACAGATGCATTTATAGAAGCGGGTGTTTTATTTGCTCCAGGTAAAGCAGCTAATGCAGGTGGTGTTGCTACATCAGGCCTTGAAATGGCTCAGAATGCACAGCGTCTTTCTTGGAAAACTGAGGAAGTCGATCAAAGGCTACACAGAATTATGCTAGATATTCATGAGGCCTGTGTCATGTACGGTGGGGACAATAATCAAACTAACTATGTCAAAGGTGCAAATATTGCAGGGTTTGTGAAAGTAGCAAATGCAATGTTAGGCCAAGGTGTTTTATAGTCGTTCTTGCTTATTAACATAGGTTGGCGCGCTTGCTTAGTTTACTACTAAGTAAAGCGCCAACGTATTCTCATAATCTTTTTTATCCCTTCAATATTTAAATTTATCCTTTAACCCACCATTTTAAATAAACAACCAAAAAATAAAGTTGGAAAAAAGTAACTTTTTTAGCGATCTTTCAAATATACCTATTGCTAAAAGCTACATAATTGCGTAAAATTCATCGTCTATTTTTACTAGTTAAGCATGTGGGTTAATAGTCATATTAAATATCATCGAGTAAGCTCAGCCTAATCCGAACTTTAATGATTATTAAATTTCCCACCAAAAAATTATATAGCGGAGAGATTATGTACGCGGTTTTCCAAAGTGGTGGTAAACAACACCGAGTAGAAGAAGGTCAAATCGTACGTCTTGAGAAAATTGAAGCTGCAACAGGTGAAGCTGTTGAATTTGACAATGTTCTTATGATCGTAAACGGTTCAGACGTTAAAATTGGTGCCCCTTTAGTACAAGGTGGTAAAGTTAAAGCTGAAGTGATAAGTCACGGTCGTCACGATAAAATTAAAATCGTTAAATTCCGCCGTCGTAAGCATTCACGTAAGCAACAAGGTCATCGTCAGTGGTTTACAGAAGTTAAAATCACAAATATTGGCGCTTAATCAAAGAGGATAATAAACCATGGCTCATAAAAAAGCGGGCGGTTCCACACGTAATGGACGTGATTCAGAAAGCAAACGTTTAGGTGTTAAACGTTATGGCGGTCAATCAGTTTTAGCGGGTAACATCCTTGTTCGTCAACGTGGAACTAAATTCCACGCTGGTGAAAATGTAGGTTGTGGACGTGACCATACTTTATTTGCACTTACTTCAGGTAAAGTGCTTTTTGAAGTTAAAGGCCCTTCTAATCGCAAATTTATCAGTATTGTTGCTGAGTAATTACAACGCATACTAATTGATTATATATTTTAGTATAGCAAATGTGATACAGCAATTATTGAATTGTGAAATAAAAACCCCGCTTTTTTAAAGCGGGGTTTTTATTTTAAGGCTCATGCAGCTATTGTTTAGGTGTATGAAATCTAAAAATATATCTAAATTTATGGTGTAAAGGAGTTATTATGAAATTTGTAGATGAAGCAACAATTGTTGTTGCAGCCGGTGATGGCGGCAATGGATGTGCTAGTTTTAGACGGGAAAAGTATATCCCCGATGGTGGTCCTGATGGGGGCGATGGTGGGGATGGAGGACATGTCTTTGCTGTAGCAGATGAAAATCTAAATACTCTGATTGATTACCGATTTGTAAAATCATACCGAGCTGAACGAGGTCAAAATGGCCAAAGCAGAAATTGTACAGGGAAACGGGGTAAAGATATTGAAATCAAATTGCCTGTAGGAACGCGTATTACTGACAAAGCAACAGGTGAAGTGATTGCGGATCTCACTAAACATCAGCAAAGAGTTTTAATTGCTAAAGGCGGATTCCATGGACTAGGCAATACGCGTTTTAAATCTTCCGTAAATCGTGCTCCTAGACAAAAAACAATGGGGACTAAGGGAGAAGAACGTGAAGTATTGCTCGAATTAATGTTATTGGCTGATGTTGGTATGTTAGGTTTACCTAATGCTGGTAAGTCTACATTGATAGGTAGTGTATCAGCAGCAAAACCTAAAGTTGCTGATTATCCATTTACAACTTTAATTCCTAGTCTGGGTGTGGTGAGATTGGATGTTGAAAAAAGTTTCGTCATTGCAGATATTCCAGGGTTGATTGAAGGAGCATCAGATGGTGCTGGGCTAGGAATTCGTTTTTTAAAACATCTGGAAAGATGCCGTATTCTTATTCATTTAATCGATTTAAACCCCATCGATGGCACTTGTCCTGCTGAGAACTATCATACTATTAATCAAGAACTCAAACAGTATAGTGAGAAACTCGCTAATAAGCCACAGTGGTTGGTGTTCAATAAAATCGATTTATTTGAAAGTGATGAGTTAGCAAAAGAAAAAGCGCTGGAAGTTTTATCTAAAATCAATGAATTGGCTGCAAAAGATGAATCGTTAAGTGCAGAAACACCGCTTGCTATTAATAAATTTCATCTGATTTCTGCTGGGCTTTCTATAGGCATTAAGCCTCTTATTTGGGAAGTGATGGATTATTTAGTTGCTCACCCTAAAGAGGATGAGATTGAAGAAAAGGAAGAAGCTCCACTTTTCATCTGGGATAATTATCATCAGGAGCAAGCTTTGCACGAAGAAGATGATTGGGACGATGATGATTGGGATGAAGACGATGATGAAGGCGTAGAAATTATTTACGAAAAATAACTTTTCACCCCTTATTTATTATTCGATAAGAGTTGCATTTATAATTAAATGAGGGTATTATATAAAAGTTATCGGACGCGGGGTGGAGCAGCTTGGTAGCTCGTCGGGCTCATAACCCGAAGGTCGTAGGTTCAAATCCTGCCCCCGCAACCAATCTTTACATAGGTCTTTTGACCAATAAAAAGCCCCGAAATTATCGGGGTTTTTTATTGGTCACTCCGTTTAAAAAATTGGGCCTAGGGCCCTTTTTTGTTTTAAGGAGATTATAAAATTATCTTCTGTGCACTAAAGTGCTAAGTAACATCACAGGCTCGGATATTGTTTGATTCAGTAAATGGTAAAGCGCCTAGGATGATTTATAAATTTAAAGGTGAATACGTGTCAACCATAGAACAAAAAATTATTGAATTATTAACACCGACTGTTGAGGCGCTGGGTTTTGAGCTTTATGGCGTGGAATATGTACGTGCACGAAATGCCGTACTAAGAGTTTATCTAGATAAAGAAGGTGGTGTAACGATTGACGACTGCTCTGATGCTAGTTATCAAATCAGTGCCGTGCTTGATGTCGAAGATCCTATCCAATCCGCTTATTATTTAGAAGTTTCGTCTCCAGGTCTAGATAGATTACTTTTTACTCCTTCTCATTATGAACAATATATCGGTGAACAGGTACAAGTGTCATTAAGAATGGCAGTTTCGAACAGAAGAAATTTCAAAGGTGTGATTGATTCAGTGGACGGTGAAATGATCAACTTAAAAGTTGATGGGCAAATTCTCACTATTGCACTGAGTAACATACAAAAAGGCAATATTATCTATCAGTTTTAATGATATGAAATTATCAACGTAATTACCCTTCGTTTAAAAATGAGGCCAGTAAAATGAATAATAAAGAGATATTAGCGGTAGTCGAATCTGTTTCTAATGAAAAAGGCTTAGCAAGAGAAAAGATTTTTGCTGCAGTTGAAGCAGCACTTGCAACAGCAGCTAAAAAACAACATGGCCAAGATATTGATGCACGTGTTTCCATCGATCGTAAAACTGGGGATTATCAGGCCTTTAGACGTTGGTTAGTTGTTGAATCCGTATCAAACCCTTTTAAGGAAATTACATTTGATGCAGCGAAGTACGATAACGAATTGATTCAATTGAATGAATTTGTTGAAGATGAAATTGAAGAAATTATATTTGATAGAATCACTATGCAAACAGTTAAGCAAGTGATTATGCAAAAAGTAAGAGAAGCTGAAAGAGAACAAATTGCTGATCAATTTCGTGGTCAATTAAATCAAATTATTTCAGGTATTGTTAAAAAAGTTAACAGAGAAAGTATCATTGTTGATTTAGGTAATAATGCAGAGGGTATTATTGCTAGAGAAGATATGTTACCCCGTGAAAACTTTAGGATTGGGGATAGAGTCAGGGGGATCCTCTATGCAGTTAAGCCTGAATCTCGAGGTCCACAACTTTGTATTAGCCGCAGTTTACCTGAAATGCTTGTTGAACTATTCAAAATTGAAGTTCCAGAAATTGCAGAAGAGTTAATCGAAATTAAATCAGCGGCTCGTGATCCTGGCATGCGTGCGAAAATTGCTGTAAAAACAAATGACAGACGAATTGATCCAGTTGGGGCTTGTGTAGGTATACGTGGTGCTAGAGTTCAAGCGGTATCTAGCGAACTAGGTGGTGAAAGAGTGGATATAGTGCTTTGGGATGATAATCCGGCGCAGTTTGTTATTAATGCGATGGCACCAGCTGATGTTGCTTCTATTATCGTAGACGAAGACAATCATGTCATGGATATTGCAGTTCAAGCGGATACCCTAGCCCAAGCTATTGGTAGAAATGGTCAAAATATTCGTCTTGCAACTCAGTTAACACAATGGAAACTCAATGTCATGACGGTAGAAGAGTTACAAGAAAAACATCATCAAGAAAGTAAAAAATCTATTGAAGTGTTTATGGAACATTTAGATATTGATGAGGATTTTGCGATGTTACTCGTTGAAGAAGGTTTTTCTACTTTAGAAGAATTAGCCTATGTACCTGAAGAAGAACTACTTGAAATAGAAGATTTAGACGAAGAACTAGTTGCCATGCTAAGAAGTAGAGCTCTTGCGGCAATTACAACACTTGCTTTAGCAAGACAAGGCGCAAAAAATAAACCTGCAGAAGATTTATTAGGTTTAGCAGAAATGACAGAATCGCTTGCATATCAATTAGCTGATATGGGCGTTTGTACATTAGAAGATTTAGCAGAACAAGGTATCGATGAGTTGATGGACATTGAAGGAATGACCAGTGAGCATGCAGGTAAATTGATCATGGCGGCGAGACAAATTTGTTGGTTCGCAGATGAAGCTGAATCAAATCATAAATAAAGCGGGGAGGAAGAAGTATGACAGAAACAACCGTAAAACAGCTAGCATCTGAGATTAATTTGCCTGTAGAACGTTTAGTTCAGCAATTTAGTGAAGCTGGAATCACTAAAACTATCGATGATACAGTTTCTCAAAGAGAAAAAGAAGCACTATTGAACCATCTGAATAGTAAAAATACAGCTTCCGGCAAAATGACGTTACAACGCAAAACACGTTCTACGCTGAGTGTTGCTGGTAGTGGTGGTAAAAGTAAAGAAGTGCAAATTGAGGTCCGTAAAAAACGCACAGTCAAAACACCAGAAGAAATAGCAGCTGAAGAGCAGGCGAAATTGGAACTTGCTCAAAAGAAAGAACAGGAACGTCTTGAATTAGAAGCTAAGCAAGAAGAAGAACGTCTTGCATCTGAAGCCAAAAAAGAACAAGAACGTGCAGCTAAAGCTGCTGAACTTGCTGCTAAAGCGGAAGAAGAAAAGCTGAAGAAACAAGCAAAAGATAATGGTTTACAAGCCAATAAAAAAGAAATCCGTGAGGAAATTGATCCTGTTCTTAAAGCGCAGCAAGAGGAAAAAGCAAGACTTGAGGCTGAAAGCGCTGCCATTAAACGCAAAGCTGAAGAAGAAATGCAACGTAAGGTCGAAGCAGAAGCAAAAAGAATTGCTGAAGAAGCCAAACGTTTAGCTCAAGAAAATGAAGCTAAATGGGCTAATCAGCCTACCGAAGTTATTGATGAAGGTGATTACCATACAACTACGTCTGTTTATGCTCGTGAAGCTGAAGATGATAACGATGCAGAAGTTGAAAAAGATAAGCGAAGTCGTGCTGCGAAGGCTAAAAAATCACTGCGTCATGGTGATTCGAAATCAGAACGTGAAGATGATCGTAAACTCTCACGTGGTGGCAAGAAAAGTAAACGGGGAGCAAGTTCACTGCAGCAGAGCTTTAATAAACCAGCGCAAGTTATTACCCGTGATGTTATCATAGGCGAAACAATTACTGTCGCAGAATTAGCGAATAAAATGGCAGTAAAAGGCGCTGAAGTGATAAAAACGATGATGAAGATGGGAGCTATGGCAACCATTAATCAGGTTATAGATCAAGAAACTGCACAGTTAGTAGCCGAAGAAATGGGGCATAAAGTTATTCTTCGTCGTGAAAATGAATTAGAAGAGGCTATCATGAGTGATCGTGATGGCTCTGAATCTAAATTAGAACCAAGAGCGCCAGTAGTCACGATAATGGGACATGTTGATCATGGTAAAACTTCTTTACTAGACTACATTCGCGAAGCTAAAGTTGCATCTGCGGAAGCAGGTGGTATAACTCAGCACATTGGTGCATATCACGTTGAACTGCCTAATGGCATGATAACTTTCTTAGACACTCCAGGACATGCGGCATTTACAGCAATGCGTGCTAGGGGTGCTAAAGCAACAGATATTGTTATTCTTGTTGTTGCGGCTGATGATGGAGTTATGCCTCAAACAGTTGAAGCGATTCAGCATGCTAAGGCTGGTAATGTACCTATTGTTGTTGCTGTCAATAAAATAGATAAACCTACAGCTGATCCTGATCGTGTTAAAAATGAACTTTCTCAGCATGGTGTAATTTCTGAAGAGTGGGGCGGCGATACACAATTTGTGCATGTATCTGCAAAAGCTGGTACAGGTATTGATGAGCTATTAGAAGCAATTATCCTGCAATCTGAAGTATTAGAGCTTACAGCGGTTAAAGATGGTATGGCAAGTGGTGTAGTCATTGAGTCTTATTTAGATAAAGGCCGAGGCCCTGTTGCTACTATTCTTGTCCAAGAAGGTACTTTGCGTAAAGGTGATATTGTTCTCTGTGGATTTGAATATGGACGTGTGCGAGCGATGCGTAATGAATTAGGTCAAGAGATTCAAGAAGCAGGCCCATCTATTCCAGTTGAGGTACTCGGTTTATCTGCTGTACCTTCAGCAGGTGATGAAGCGACAGTCGTCCGTGATGAGAAAAAAGCACGTGAAGTGGCACTATATCGTCAAGGTAAGTTCCGTGAAGTAAAACTTGCTCGCCAACAAAAAGCCAAACTAGAAAATATGTTTGCCAATATTGGTGAAGATAGCGTGTCTGAGTTAAATATTGTTATTAAAGCAGACGTTCAAGGTTCTTGTGAAGCAATCATTGATTCTTTAGTTCAGCTATCAACTGATGAAGTTAAAGTTAAAATTATCGGTTCAGGTGTAGGCGGTATTACTGAAACCGATGCTAGCTTAGCTGCTGCATCTAATGCAATTGTTCTAGGATTTAATGTCCGTGCTGATGCATCAGCCAGAAAAATTATTGAATCTGAAGATGTTGATTTACGTTACTATTCTGTCATTTATACCTTGTTAGATGAAGTAAAACAAGCAATGAGTGGTATGTTAGCCCCTGAATTTAAACAAGAAATTATTGGGCTTGCGGAAGTAAGGGATGTGTTTAAATCTCCAAAACTAGGTGCTATTGCTGGTTGTATGGTCACTGAGGGAATTGTTAAACGTAATAATCCAATACGTGTACTCAGAGACAACATTGTTATCTATGAAGGCGAACTTGAATCTTTGAGACGTTTCAAAGATGACGTAAGCGAAGTACGTAATGGCATGGAGTGTGGTATTGGGGTTAAAAACTATAATGACGTGAAAGTAGGAGATGTGATTGAAGTATTTGAAACCATAGAGATCAAACGCTCGATATAAATCCTAATTAAATTTTATAATAAGATAGGGGTTTGCAGGTACTACTGTAAACCCCTATCTTGATTTTAGGTACCTTCTCATACCCTGTAGTGTTTATTTATTGTAAAATAGCGACACTATGGTTTGACTATATTGAATTGTGAAGTGATTAAAAGAGTTAAGGAGATAACGTATGCCTAAAACATTTGGTCGACACGAGCGTGTTGGACAAGAAATTCAAAAAGAAATCGCCTTCATCTTGCAAAGAGAGATCAAAGATCCCCGTCTAGGAATGGTCACAGTATCAGCCGTCGACGTATCAAGAGATCTCGCATATGCTAAGGTATTTGTTTCATTTTTATTGTTGAATGATGAAGAAGAAAACCCCGAAACCATTAAATTAAACTTAGCCATTTTGAATGAAGCAAGCGGGTTTATTCGTACGCTGTTAGGTAAACAAATGCGATTAAGAATTGTTCCTCATTTAACCTTTGAATATGATAAATCTTTAACTGAAGGGATGAGGATGTCAAATTTAGTATCTGATGTGATAAGAAAAGATAAGTTAAAACAAGAAGATAATTCTGACGACTAAGAACGGTTGTTAAGTAAACTTAAATAACCTAATTAAATAGGTGATATTGAATATGGCTAGGCCTAGTAAGCGTGGTCGCGATTTAGATGCGGTCATTTTATTAAATAAACCTCTTGGGATGTCATCTAATGACTTACTTCAAAAGGTTAAGCGTTTGTTCGATGTTAAACGGGCCGGTCATACTGGCGCCCTTGATCCTTTGGCAAGTGGTATGTTGCCTATTTGCTTTGGAGAAGCAACAAAGTTTTCTCAATATCTTTTAGATGCCGACAAGAGATACATAGTAAGCGCAAAATTAGGACAAAGAACGGACACCTCTGATGCAGAAGGTCAAATTATTTCAATTCGCCCAATTGTCCACTCGATAGACGAATTGAACCATGCATTAATGAGTTTTCTTGGCAAAACAGAGCAAATCCCTTCGATTTATTCTGCGCTAAAATATCAAGGTAAGCCTCTGTATGAATATGCAAGGCAGGGTATAGATGTTCCCATTCCTCCAAGACCTATTGAAGTTTATTCTATTGAATTATTGGCTGTCGACGCTGATACGATAACATTAGATATTCACTGCTCTAAAGGCACCTATATCAGAACAATAATTGATGATTTGGGGGAAAAATTAGGATGCGGAGCTCATGTCACCAAACTCCATCGAACAGCAGTTGGCCAGTATCCTGCAGATAAAATGATTGATTGGTTTGATTTGCTTGAATTAGCTCAACCTGAGTTCATTTCTGCACGTCCATCGATGATAACCGCATTACATGATGAAGCTTTTCTAGCTAAAAGCGCTATTCAATTTAAAATGACCTATACGTTACATCCTACAGAGAAAATTTCCAGATTTTCAAGAATAGATAATCTATTGCTTCCTTTAGATACTCCTGCTATAGATCATGAAGCGATTTATTTACCGAAAGAAGCTGCAAATGCCTTTATCAAAGGTATCGATATTCCCTTTTTTGTTATTGGTAGAGAGGAACTAAATCAGTTTAAAAATCATCGTTCTAATACATTTGTTAGTGAATTGCCTAATTTGGGTTTAAAAAGAGTGTATGATGAAAGCAACGGACTTTTTTTAGGCGTTGGACTATTTGATGAGAAACAAAGACTTTGGCCTAAACGTGTAGTGGTTAGAAACGAGTAGATACACAGACAAATATTCACTCTTTGGGCTATGATGAGATATGTTTTTTAAGTGTGGTTATGAAAGTGAATAAGAAGGATAAAGGAGAATAGAATGCTTGAGAGTATGTTAATTTACCTTCCTCTTGGAATTATTGCCGGTTTAATGGCCGGTTTATTGGGTCTTGGTGGCGGTCTTGTTGTCGTCCCAATTTTGACGATCACACTAAAAATAAGTGGTGTCCCTGACGAAGAAATCATGAAAATGGCATTAGGTACTTCATTTGCTACGATATGCTTTACATCACTGAGTTCCGTATATGCTCATAACAAAAAACAAGCGGTCTTGTGGCGAGTGTTGTTCAAATTTTTACCAGGTGTTCTCTGCGGAGTATTTGTATTTGGGTTTTTTGTTACTCTTTTTTCTACTTTAGTGCTTAAATATTGTTTTGCTGTGTTTGTTTTGTTTTCTATTTATAATTTATTGCGAGCGAAGAAAAAAGCTGAAGAGAATAAACCTCCGAATGAATCTATCAAAGTACTGACAGGTTTCGGTTTTGGTATAGGGGGTATTTCTGCTTTAGTAGGTGTTGGTGGTGGTGCGATGACAGTACCTCTTTTGAATCATTTAGGATTTGAAATGAAAAAAGCGATTGGTACATCGGCTGCTGCAGGGTTTCCGATTGCTTTAGCTGGTGCTATCAATGCAATTTGGCATGGGATTAATGTAGAAGGATTACCAGCGATGAGTCTTGGCTATATTTATTTACCTGCACTTTTTGGTATCTCTATCACCAGCATGCTTTTTGCTCCAATTGGTGCTAAATTAGCTCATACTGTGTCTCCTATTATTTTAAAGCGGGTCTTTGTCAGCTATTTAGGCATTATTTTTATTCAAATGGTTTTGTCGGCTCATTGAATTTTAAACGTAACGTATCTTAAACTTTTGAACTCTCTCAGTTCTAAGCCATCGCTAGTACCGAGTTTGGACTGACACAAGTGAGAAAGTTGAAATATATAAAAACTATTTAGTGAAAGAAAAACGACTAGAACAAAAAATGGCTTATTCTTTTGTAAGACATTTTTGTTCTAGTCGTGCAATATTTAATCGTTTAATGGCTAAAAATGAGGTTAAAGATTACCCTTCTATCTTATTGAAGAGCTCAGCGAGCTCCTCTATCTTTTTAAGTGTTTCATTGATTAGATGGTCTATTTCTTGTGTCACACCCTTAGAGTTATTTGCAAGCGTTCGAACTTCATCAGCAACAACAGCAAACCCTCTACCTAGCTCACCTGCTCTTGCTGCTTCTATCGCAGCATTGAGCGCCAGTAAATTTGTTTGATCAGAAATTCTTTTGATGTTACCAACCATTTGACTGATTTGTTTACTGACTGACACAACACTATCCATTGATTCACGGGTCTTAATGATGGTTTCCTTTCTGTCACTGATATCGATACCAAAATAGACATACTGTGTGATTTCCCCTTTAAAATTTCTTAAAGCACAAATTCTTCCATCAACGCTTAATACATCTTTAACCCCGACGAAGTCTTCTCTTAATGAAACAGCTCCGTCAGCCTGTAATTGGTTTTCAACATTATGAACAAAGCCTTTTAATTGTTTCAAAAAACTGTCCATGGTAATTTGATGCTTTTGCATTTGAGTTTCTAAGAGCCGATTAACACTTTTGATGCTGTAATCTTTTTCAAATTCCGCAATAAATAGTGATTCACTTATAGCACCTAATTTTCTGGTAAAGTCGAGAGCCATCTGCTTAACTTCAGTAATATTTGCCTGCACAGAAATGAAACGTCTTACTTGCTTGTTCTCAAATATAGGCGTAATCGATAAAGAGACCCAATAAGGCTCACCCGCCTTATTATAATTGAGTATTTCATCATAGAAACTTTCTCTTGCAGCTAAACATTGTCGTATGCGTTCAACAGTGTCCGGATCCGTTTCAGATCCTTGTAAGAAGTCACCGGGCTTTTTGCCTTTCACTTCTGCTGATTTATGTCCTGTGAGTTTTTCAAAGCCTGAGTTAACGTATTCTATCAGACCTGCAGCATCTGTAATGATCACCGCATTGTTTGTTTCATTAGCTACTAACGAGAGCATTTCACGCTCTTCTCTACGAATGACCTCTTCTGTGACATCTTTAACAAACGCAGTATATAAAATACCTTCATCAATTCTGACTTTTGATAAAGATAATTGTCCCCATACTATATTGCCATCTTTGCGCTCTATTTTTATTTCCCTTGTTGTGCCGACAATTTTATCTTTACCAGTAGTCCTATTATTGTTTACAAATTGATCATGTGAAGGTTGTATTTCACTAGGAACGAGCATTTTTACATTTTTACCCATTACTTCACTACGTGAATAGCCCCATAGAGATTCTGCTGCTTTATTAAAAAGAGTGACGCAGTTATTCGTATCAATACAGACAACTGCATCAATTGCTTGCTCAAGCGTTTGTTGCATAATTTCTTTTTCTCTACGCTCATTAGTGACTTCGCGCACAAAGGCGGTATAATGTTTTTCAAACCCTACTTTGATCTGCGATAATGAGAGTTGAACCCAAATACGTTTACCATCTTTACGTTGAAGTTGAACCTCACGTGAACTCCCTACAATTTTATCCACCCCTGTTTTACGATGATGATTGACGTAATTGTCATGATTAGAACGGATTTCAGATGGTACCAGTAATGAAACATTTTTACCTATCACTTCATTGGCACGGTAGCCCCATAATTTTTCAGCCGCTTTGTTAAAAAATGTGACATTATTTTTGGTATCTATCGTGATTACCGCGATAATACTTTGTTCTAAGGCTTGTCTTTCTACATTCTTTCTAAAAAACATGTTGGGGCTCCATTTTATTATGCACTAAAAATAAGGTGATGAAATTTTTGGTAACAAATGTTTAAAAATATACATCAAAGAAGCAATAAACTCTATAAAAAAAACATTAAGTTTTCTTCATGTATCGATTAGATCAATTAAAAATGTTTTAATTAAATAGCTTAGATAAAAAAGTTAGGGAAAAGTAAATTTTGAGGTAGCCTAAGTTTTATCGGTATAGATAGAACTTAGGCTATAAATAGGAGCAACTAAAATAGGATAAATAATATTTATTATTTATTTTCTTTGATTATGTCTTTTAACTCAAGATGATAAACAATAGCAGAGTTTTCAAATAACCCTACTGGCATATTACTTGCAGTATACCTTCTGCTGGCAGGGCCTACCATTCTCCATTTTTCACCCTTACTCATGCGCATCACTGCATCTTGAAGTACTTTAGGTAATTCAGTCACTTTGACATTTGCTTCTTGCTCCATGATGACAGTACCATCACTTCGTAACTCTCTGATGGAAAGAAGAACTGTGTTTTCAGCGGTTGCTTTAACACCATTACCTGGACGCATAATTCTGAAATAGTTACCATTCGGTAGAGGGTAAGTACCACGAATTGATTTAAAGCTTTCGATATAAGCCGCGTCGCCTTCTAACGATTTTCGTTCTACCATTCCTGTATTTTGATTAAGTTCATTAACAATGACTAATGCTTCAGAAGTTGTCATTTTATTGCTTGCATTTAAAGTATCTGTCAATCCTGCCAAAATAAATTCGGTATTTAGATCCTTACCAGCTTGTTTTTGTTTTTGTAAGCCTCTTTTATAATCATTAGCAAGTAAAACACCTGTAGCGTAAGCTTGTTTTTCAAGTTCATTTGCCGGTGTAGCCTTACTGCTTGTAGCAATCGATCTGCTCTTATCATTAGGTGCATTTTGAGAGAGAGATTTGATTTGTTCTTCTAGAGCCTGTATTTTATCATTTGCCGCATTTAATTGTGATGAGAATTCCTTGGAATCGGAAGCTGCTTTATTTTGAATTTTTGTAGATTCATCTAATTCATTTTGTATATTTGCTAATTCAACAGTCAATTTATTTTTTGCATCCAATGCCTCTTTAAGTTGCTTCTCATAATCAGCCTTAACTTTATCTAATTGATTAGCATTATTTGCTTTGTTTTCTTCAAGAACCTTTAGTTTATCTTCTAAAGATTTAAGTTGAAGATTTGCTACAGCTAAAGTTTTATTTTCCTCAGCCCTTTGTGCGAGTTTCTTTTCGTATTCTTCAGACTGTTTTTTAGCAGCACTCTTTATTTTATCTAATTCCGATAGTAAGGAATTAATACGAGCAGTTTGTTTCTCAAGTTCCGGCTCTAAATCATTTTTATTATTTGCCATACTGAGAGATTCATTAGCTTTAAGAGCTGCATCTCTTTCTTCAGTCAGTTTTTTAACTTCTTCATCATTACGAGCAATCAAATCACGTAATAATTGCATCTCTTCGTTTGTTTTCTCATTATTGATTCTATTTTCTTTTTCAAATCGACTCACCTTCTCTTTTAAATCAGCATTTTCAGACTCTTTTTGACTGAGCAATGACTGTGTATTAGAAAGTTCTTGAACAACTTTAGAATCACTTGTTTCGAGAAGTTTTTTTAATTCAACTAACTGTTTTTCAAGTTTGTTTATTGTTTCTTGGTTTTTCGAAGCTAATAATTCTGCATCCTTTGCTCTAGTTAATGCCGCTTGTAGCTCTTTGTTTAGTGCAGCCTTCTCATCAGCATGTTGAACAAGTTGCGCTTTTGCATCATTAAGCTCTTTTTCAAGTTTACGATTTAGCTCATTTATTTTATTTTGTTCGGTAGTAATAAGTGTTTCATTTTTTTTGCTTAATTCTTTTATGGTTGTTTCATTATTTTTCAGCGCTTTATTTGCAGAGGCGAGTTCTTTAGTTAATTCCTCAATTTGATTATTTAATTCAGGAATTTTTTTATCATTGAGTGTTTTAGCGTCTTTTAATTTTTCCAGTTCACTGTTCAGAGACGCTATAGATTCATTTTTCTTTTGAATTTCTTGCTCAAATTGAGTCATTTTTGCTGAATGTTCTGCATTATTTTTTTCTAAACTTCTAGAAAGATCTTGTAGTTCAGTTTTTTGTTTATTTAATGCTTTATTTGCATCGTTTAATTGTTCAGTCAATGTTTTAATCTGCTTACTCAATTCACTGTCATTTTTTTCAGTTGAAGATTTTGCAGATTCTAGGTCTGATAATTGCAAGGTCAGATCTTTTATAGTCGCTGATCTTTCTTGATTAACCTTTTCTAGTTCCTCAATCTTAATTTTTTGATCAGCTTGAGTTTTAGCAAGTGTATCTTGCGCTTCTTTAAGAGCAGTTTGTAATTTCGCTAAGTTTTCATTGACCTTGTCTTTCTCATTACTTTGGTTTAACAAGGACTTTTCTGCTTTAGCTACTTTTTCCTCGAGTTGTTTTATAGTATTCAGTTGCTCTTTATCTTGTTCTTGCGCTGCTTTAAGCTGGTTTGTTGCAGAAACTAAAGAATTATTGAGGTCACTGTTATCTTTTTCTTTTTGTGCTAACAGCTCTTGAGCAATTTTGAGTTCTGTCTGAAGCTTTGTATTCAGATCATTGATTGTTTTTTGCTTTTCATCTTCAGATTTTTTACTTTCTGCAGTGATTTTTTCTAACTCTGCTTTGAGTTTTTTGTTCTCTTCTTGCGCAAGAGTTAAAGAGTCCGTGAGTTGCTTGATTTTAGTCTCAAATTCACTGATAGAGTCAGTCTGCTTTTGCAAATTATTTTTAGAGGCATCAATTGTTTTTTGTAATTCATCCAATTGTTGAGTTTTTTTCGCTAATTCAGCCTCTAATTGAGCTTTTAATTGACTATTTGTTTGTTGTTCTTTTGTTAATGCTTCGTTAGCTGCTTTAATTTCATCTTGTAATTTTGCTATGCTTGCCTTGTTATCAATGTTTAATGTCTCAGAGGATTTAGCTTTGTTAATTGCTTCTTCAATTGATGAATTTAAGGCTCCTACTTTAGTCTCACTTGCTTTAAGAGATTCTGTTAGTGCATCAATTTTTGTTTGTTGTTCTTTTGTTAATTTATTGGAATTAGCGACTTCTTTACGCAATGCTTCTAATTCTGCTTTTTGTTTTATTAATAATGCCTTTTCTTCTGCACTTAAACCTTGATTTTTATTGGATTCATCTGTTGATATTTTACCTGATAGAATAGCCGCCGCTTTTTCTTCTTCTGTTTGAGCAGAGACAATCGGTTTTTTAATAGTCTCGTCGACTTTAGGTTTTTGCAAAGAAGTTGCTTTTGTCGGTTCGGTTGGCTTTTGAGCAGAGGAGGGCTCAGCCGTTAAAACAGGTTTTTTAGCTTGTATTTCTTGCTGAGCACTTTGCTGTTTAGGTCTAGTTTGTTGAGTGCGTGCAGGTTTAGGTGTTACAGGTGGTGGTGGAGGTGGAGCAGGAATTTCAATAGTTTGAATTTCATCAAGCCAGCTATTTTGGGATGAATTTAGTAAATCATCAATATTCTCAACTCTTGGGTTATTAGCCAAGCTGTAACCGGAGAATACAGTAATGGAAAGGGATGTTATTAGCATCAATGTAATACGGTTTAATGAGAATTGTTTTTTCAACAAGTGATGCTTATTTTCGTTACCATGCGAATTTAAAGGTGTTTTATGATAAGTTAACGTCATTCTCTACTTTTCCGTATTAATTGGGGATTAAATTACTTAATCCAAACCATCTCTTCCGCTCTTTAGATGTATCTATTTTTGTTTTAAGCTCTTATTATAATGACTAATTAATTTTAGTCGACAATTAGATTTAAAAATCAAAAAAAATCTTTATATTGGTCTTATTTACAACAAACATTTTAAACGTATAATTTTAAAATTTTTTGAAATTTAGCTGTTTTACAATCGAATGAATTTATTTTATCTAATTGATTTATAGTTTAAATTATTTTTTTTAGTGTGATAGACAAAATTTAACTCCTGAAATGCATGAGTGTTATTAATCCATCTCTATTGGTTGATGTATTTGTAAATGATAGGAGTTTTTATTCATTTTCCAATTCTATTATTCTTAATTTTTTATTGTATGGCATTTTTCATTTTACTTTGAAGTTATTTGTCATTGGACAATCGGATAAATCTTTATTACTGAATGTGGATACTTAAGGCAACAGGGGCTTTGATTTGCCGATATCTGTTGTCTGATAAATAAAAATACATTTGTCATAAAACGGCACCTTATAAAAGCAAATGCTGCCCATAAATTATTTAACTGCATAGGGTATAAAAATAGTTATATTAAATATTGGGTCTTAATTTATCGCTCATTATTTTGAAGCGTTAAATCATCCCAATTGAAAAAATCATGTTAATTTAATTGACACATTCTACGTTTAAAAACAGGATATACTTAATGGAAATTAAGCTGCAGATTTAGGCATTACTAAACACCCACTCAATAGGCATCGGTAAAATATCAGCACCTGCAACTTGAAGTAACTTCAGTATATAATTAATTATTCCTATTTTAAAAAGATCTCTAATGTCATGAGCTGATCGAAATGCAGGTTGATAATTGTGGTTCAATATGTCTACCCCATCTTATGACTATTTTTAACATTTTAAAAATTACTATCAATTTCGATCAAGCTGACATTTTATGGTAATATAGTTTGAATTATTTATAGAAATTATAGACGTATTTTTAATTTTGGAAGGCTAATGACTGATTTAATAAAAGACGATAACAATTCGAACGATGAATTGTCTAAGCAAGTAACAATTACGGATGAAGGTATAGAAAAATTACCTCTATCAATATTTACTGAAAATGCATATTTGAATTATTCAATGTACGTTATTATGGATAGAGCATTACCATTTATAGGTGATGGACTCAAACCCGTACAGAGACGAATTATTTATGCAATGTCGGAATTGGGTTTAAATGCTACCGCAAAATATAAAAAATCAGCGAGGACAGTTGGTGATGTGTTAGGGAAATATCATCCTCATGGTGATAGTGCGTGTTACGAAGCCATGGTTTTAATGGCTCAACCCTTTTCTTACCGCTATACTTTGGTTGATGGTCAAGGTAACTGGGGAGCTCCAGATGATCCTAAATCCTTTGCGGCCATGCGTTATACAGAATCTAGATTATCAAAATATGCTGACTTATTACTTAGTGAACTAGGTCAAGGAACTGTTGATTGGCAACCTAATTTTGATGGTTCATTAGATGAACCTAAAACATTACCTGCACGCTTACCTAATCTTTTACTCAATGGGACGACAGGAATTGCGGTAGGTATGGCAACTGATATTCCTCCTCATAACCTGAAAGAAGTCGCATTAGCTGCAATCCATCTTCTCGACAATCCTGATGCGTCCCTTGAAAAAATACTGACTTTCATACAAGCTCCTGACTATCCTACTGATGCTGAGATTATTACTGCAAAAGAAGATATTCTAAAAATGTATGAGTCTGGAAAAGGGTCTCTTCGACTTAGAGCTAAATGGCAAAAAGAAGATGGTTGTGCAGTAATCACTGCTTTGCCTCATCAAGTTTCAGGTAGTAAAGTTTTAGAGCAGATCGCAGCTCAGATGAATGCTAAAAAACTCCCCCTAGTGGAAGATCTTCGAGATGAATCTGATCATGAAAATCCTACAAGGTTAGTCATTGTCCCGAGATCTAATCGTGTTGATTTAGATAACGTGATGAGTCATTTATTTGCTACAACAGATTTAGAAAAAAGTTATCGAATTAATATGAATGTGATAGGGCTCGATCAACGCCCTGCTGTAAAAGGATTAATAACCATTTTAAATGAGTGGTTAGTCTTCAGACGCGAAACAGTAAGAAATCGCCTAAACCATCGTTTGGATAAGGTCTCACAGAGATTACATATTTTAGAAGCGCTATTAATTGCTTTTTTAAATATTGATGAAGTCATCCAAATTATTAGAACAGAAGATGAGCCTAAAGAAGTACTGATGTCCCGTTTTTCATTAAGTGAAAAGCAAGCTGAAGCAATTTTAGAAATTCGCTTGAGACATTTAATGAAGCTCGAAGAAATTAAAATTAGAGCGGAGCAATCTGAATTAGAGAAAGAAAGAGATGAATTGCTTCGCATTTTAGGCAGTGAAAGAGAACTCAGCTTACTCATAAAAAGTGAATTACAAGCTGACAGCAAAAAATATGGTGATGACAGAAGATCATTTATCGTACAAAGAGAGGAAGCTAAAGCACTGAGTGAAACTGACATTACTCCTGTAGAATCGGTAACGGTTATTTTATCCCAAATGGGATGGATAAGATGTGCTAAGAGCCACGACATAGATGCATCAAGTTTAAGTTATAAATCTGGTGACAGTTTTATGGCTTCTGCTAAGGGTCGCAGTAATCAGCCTGTCGTTTTACTAGATAGTACTGGACGAAGCTATGCATTAGATGCAAATAATTTACCCTCCGCAAGAGGACAAGGTGAACCGATTACAGGCAAGATTAATTTAGCACCTGGCGCCAAAATAGAACAGATATTAATGGCAACAGAATCACAAAAATTTGTTGTGGCCTCGGATGCTGGATATGGTTTTATTTGTCAATTTAATGATTTTGTCACTAAAACAAAAGCAGGAAAGCATTTAATTAGCCTTCCACCCAACGCAAATGTGCTTAAACCTTTGATGATAACAGACGACACAATGCAGCTGTTAGCTATCACTAAACAAGGTCGAATGTTATTTTTTCCGGTTACTCAGTTACCAGAGCTTGCAAAAGGAAAGGGCAATCAAATTATTAGCATTAATTCAAAAACTGCGCAAAATGGCGAGGATCTTCTGACTCACCTGTACCTTATTCCTCAAGGAACGGAAATAACTTTCCATATTGGTAAAAGAAAGATTATTATGCGCCAAGAAGATTTAATAAAATATCAATCAGATAGAGGAAAAAAAGGTATTCCATTGCCTAGAGGAGTTCACCCCTTTCAACAAATTGAGCTGCATTTTCCCACAATCACAGATACGCCTTAATATTAATAGGATAATAAATTATGTTATCAGTCATTAGAATCTTTTTAACTGTATTGTTTACTGCTGTTGTTTGTTCTGTCGGCTTAATTATTTGTTTATTTAAGCCAAAAGACTTAAATCATGTTTACAGAGTCGCTCGTTTTTTTAGATTTCTCGCTCCTCTATATGGAATTAAAGTCATTTTGAGATATGAAGATAGATCTACAGTCCCAGAACAGGCTATTTATATTACAAATCATCAAAATAATTTAGATTTAGTGACTGCAGCAGGCATTGTTTCTCCTAAAACAGTAACTGTAGGTAAAAAAAGTCTAAAATGGATACCCATTTGGGGTCAACTGTATTGGTTATCAGGAAACATTTTAATTGACCGAGAAAATCAAAAAAAAGCAATACAAACGATGAATCATGTGGTAGATGAAATTAAACAGAAAGGTGTGTCAATATGGATGTTTCCTGAAGGCACTAGGAGCAGAGGTAGAGGGTTATTACCTTTTAAAGCCGGCGCCTTTCATTCTGCTATTGGAGCTAATGTACCTATTGTTCCCATCTGCGTATCAAATATCACCGGAAGTAAAGTGAATTTAAATCGTTGGAATAATGGCTACGTGATTGTAGAGATGTTAAAACCTATTGATGTAACACCTTATATCGAAGAACAAAACTCAAGAAAAGCAGCAAGAGATCTCTCACAATTGGCTTTTGACATAATGAAAAAACGTATTGAAGAACTTGACAAAGAAGTATTGGAGATAGAAGCCTCAATTGAGCAAAAGCGTTAAAACCGTAAGGACAAGTATGAATAAAAGTGTTTCTCGCCGAGATTTTATAAAAACGAGCTTGATAGGTTCTGCAGGATTGGTTTTAAGTTCGAATTTAAAGGCTAAGTCACCGACTGTGACCTCTTCGACGTTACCTATTCCTCCATTAGCTGAGTCTAAAAGAGGTCAAGCAATTTTCTTGACTGCTCAAAAATGCCAATGGAATTTTACTGCTGGGGTTAAATCAACGGTTTTAGGCTTTAATGGACTACACTTAGGCCCAACAATACGTGTTCGAAACGGTGATAATGTCAAAGTAATTTATTCAAATCGGTTAGCGGAAACAATTTCTGTAAATATCCAAGGCCTTCATTTACCTTCCTCTTTAATGGGTGGATATCATCATCCCATAGGACCTAATCAATCTTGGTCTCCAGTTTTACCCATAAGACAATATTATTCTAATTGCTACTATCATGCCGCAATACCCAAGGGGCAAAGTGAAAAAACTTATCTAGGATTAACGGGTCTTTGGCTCATAGAGGATGAACACAGTAGCAAAATGGATTTACCCAAACAGTATGGAGTGGATGATATCCCCTTGCTTATTCAAGATGTAAGACTTGAAAATGATGGGCAGCTAGTTTTTAAAGCTAACAGTAATGAGGGATTTTTAGGTAATCAATTATCTGTAAATGGTGCGATAAGCCCGACTCTTAATGTTCCTAGGCAAATGATTCGTTTTAGATTATACAATCATGCGAATAGCCGTCAACTACAAATCAAACTGTCATCACAATCTCTTTTTTACGTTATCAGCAATGAACAAGGCTTTTTAGCTAAACCTATTTTAGTTCCTAGCTTATCGTTGTCACCAGGTCAACGAATTGAAATTATTATTGATATGGCAAATGAAGAAACTGTCAATATCGAAGCTGGTCAAGCATTAAGCTTCTGGGATAAAACGAAGCAACTATTTGAATCCAGTGATGCACTTTTATCAAACATTTTACTCACCCTTCAACCTATAGGTGATAAGCCTTTAATTAAAGAAAAACTACCCATCACTCTTGTTGAAAATCCAGTTGTGGCAGGGGATTACATTAAAACTAGGGAATTAAGTTTAGACAACGATCCTCCCGGAATTAATCTTTCTTCTTGGGATCCTAAACGTATTGATACTTATGCTAAATTAGGTACCTGGGAAAAATGGACCATCAAAGCTAAATTTCCTCAATCTTTTAGCTTACAAGGTGCTGTTTTTTTGATCAAGTCCGTTAATGGTGCCCCACCCTTACCTGAAAATAGAGGATTATGCGATACAGTTTGGATAGACGGTACCGTTGAACTTTTGATTTATTTTACACACGTGTCTTCACCTCAAATTCCTTTTGTATATGGTAGTAGAAATTTAACACTTCAAGACGCTGGCGCCTTAGCTCAATTAGTTGTGGAGCCAAGGTAAAAAAACTTGAGTAATATAATTATTGTGAATTTCAAGCTAAATTTTTTTATTTCAGGTATTTTTTGATGCAAATAGACTCTAGTCATATAGGCGTATTAGCTCTGATTGCTCTCATTTTGTTTATTTTAGCAGGAGCGACTGTTTTTTTAGTGATTAGCTTGGTCCGTTTAAAAGTTAATTATCAAAATGAATTATATGAAAATGAGAAATTGACTGAACTTTTAGATGTTGAACAATCTCAAAATACTAGGCTTGCAGAAGAAATAAGGATTCTTAAAGAGCAACTGGAAGAAAGAAAGAAAATCATTGATGTGTTAAAAGAAAAAGGATTTGAAGAAAGTTTATTGCATGAGCAAAAATTGGCTGTTTTAAAGCAAGAAAATTCACAGCTATGCAATGACAAAGAATCTATACAAAAAGAGTGGGAATTATTCAAAGAAACGACTTCGGAAAAAATCCAATTCTTGCAACAGACTGAAACACGTCTAATTCATCAATTCGAAAATTTAAGCCAGAGAATGATAACGCATTCTCAAGATACTTTATCTCAGCATAATCATCAAAATCTGACCTCACTATTATCACCACTTAAGGCTCAAATCGATCTATTTAATCAACAACTGAATGAACGTTTAACAGATGAATCAAAAGAACGCTTTGCACTAAAATATGAGATAACACAGCTTTATGGCCTCAATCAGAGATTAGCTGAAGAAGCGTTAAATCTCACTAATGCACTTAAAAATAATAATAAAATCCAAGGGAATTGGGGCGAAATGATTTTAATGAACTTATTAGAATCCGTTGGATTCATTAAAGGAAGAGAATATACGATTCAAAGTTCGTTTGAAAATGATGAAAAAAAACGTTTGATTCCCGATGTGATTGTTCATTTGCCTGAGAATAAACAAGTCATTATCGATTCTAAAGTTTCTTTGGTTGCTTTTGAAAATTATTATCACGCTAAAGATAGACAAGAGAGTGATGCAGCCATCAAAAGCCTTATCAATTCTATCAGAACTCACATGAAAGGATTGAGCGATAAACAATACCAAAAGTTAAAAGGTTTAAATACCTTAGAATATGTACTCATGTTTGTGCCGATAGAAGCAGCTTTCATTCTAGCCGTTGGAGAAGCAGATAATCTATTGGCAGAAGCACAAAAACTAAATATCATGCTAGTTAGTCCTAGTACCTTGTTTGTCGCTCTTAGAACAATTCAACAATTATGGCGAAGCGAATATAAAAATCAAAATGCTACACAGATCGCATTAAAAGCCTCAAAGCTTTATGATAAATTCAGACTTTTTTTGGAAGATTTTCAATCAGTTGGTTTACATATACAAAGAGTAGATCAGAGCTATCAGAATGCGTTTAATAAACTAAGCCAGGGAAAAGGTAACTTAATACAGCATATTGAAGGATTTAGAACTCTAGGAGTAGATGTTAAAAAACCTATTGATAATATTTTGGTTGAAACGAGTACAACATTAACTGACGAGTTATCGCCAGATGAGACTGTTACTTCTTTGCCTTCTGACACAAATAATGTGAAACAATCATTTTGGGACTTAGAAGACAAAATTTTTTAACTCATTTTACTTAAATTAAATAAAAATTGAGTGATTATCTGCGGAGATTTTCTATTTTGACTCTGTTCTTGCGCAGAAAAGATAACTTTTTTGCATAAAAGACTTTTGCAGATTGTATCTTATTTTGATTCGTGTTTTAATTTCTGTGAGTAACAAATAAAGCAATTGATGTTTTAAGAATTCCTTTAAATTATGATATTCATCCTATAATTATTCAGTATATAACAATTACGATGAGGAGATACAAATGAAAAAAGTTGGCTTTGTAGGTTGGCGTGGCATGGTAGGTTCTGTTTTGATGGATAGGATGATCCAAGAAAAAGATTTTTCGTTAATTCAATCTACATTTTTTACAACTTCTCAAGCCGGACAAGCGGCCCCGAATTTTTCAGGGAGTAGCTCAGGATTATTGGAAGATGCTAATAATATTGAAGCATTAAAAGCTCAAGACATTATTATCACTTGTCAGGGGGGAGATTATACTAGTGAAATTTACCCTAAATTAAGGGCTGCAGGTTGGCAAGGCTATTGGATTGATGCAGCATCAACTTTGAGAATGAAGGATGATAGTATTATTATACTTGATCCTGTGAACCAAAAAGTTATTGAACAGGGCATTGACCAAGGTATCAAGACTTTTGCTGGCGGTAATTGTACGGTGAGTCTCATGCTTATGTCTTTAGGTGGATTGTTTACTAATGATTTGGTTGAGTGGGCTAGTGTGTCTACTTATCAAGCAGCTTCAGGCGGCGGTGCAAAGCATATGCGTGAATTGTTAACTCAAATGGGCTCATTGTATAATGTAGCAAGTTCTGATTTAGCAAATCCTGCGAGTGCAATACTAGATATTGAGAAAAAAGTGACAAGTTTAATGCGCAGTGGCAGTTTACCAGTTGATAATTTTGGTGTTCCATTAGCTGGCAGCTTGATTCCTTGGATTGATACTCAGCTCGATAATGGCCAATCAAGGGAGGAGTGGAAAGGACAAGCTGAAACCAATAAAATTTTAGGGACTCAGTCTCTTATTCCTGTTGATGGATTATGTGTTAGGATTGGGGCTTTAAGATGTCACAGTCAGTCTTTTACACTTAAGCTTAAGCGTGATATTCCATTAGCCGAAATTGAAAGTTTATTAGCTTCTCATAACCCTTGGGTTAAAGTTGTTCCTAATGACCGACAAATTACTATGCAGGAATTAACTCCTGCAGCAGTTACGGGTACCTTGTCTACACCGGTGGGACGTCTGCGTAAATTAAATATGGGACCTGAGTATCTATCTGCATTTACCGTTGGGGATCAATTACTATGGGGTGCAGCAGAGCCACTAAGAAGAATGTTAAGAATTCTATTATAATATAATAAAATTTAGTAAAAGATTTTTCTTGTTCATAATATATAAGGGAGCGAAGCTCCCTTATATAATTGTTAGAACATAATATCTTGTCTGCGTACAACCTATATTCTAAAATATTGGTAGTATATTTTTTATCCTATTAGTTTCCTTTCAGATCATCAAAAAATTTTTTCACCCCGTCGAAGAAACTTTTAGAACGAGGGCTATTATCACATTCTTTATTTTCACCAAAACTTTCACCTAAAGAACGTAATAATTCTTTTTGTTCCTCATTAAGCTTAACTGGCGTCTCAACAACCACTCTACAAATTAAGTCACCTCTCGCTGCACTTCTATATGATTTAACCCCTTTGTCTCTGAGTCTAAATGAACGGTGTGTCTGTGTTTCTGCAGGGATTTTTAGTTTTACTCGCCCATCTAAAGTAGGCACTTCAATTTCACCACCTAAAGCAGCCATTGTGAAACTTATAGGCACATCACAATATAAATTATTCCCATCACGTTCAAAAATAGGATGGGATTTGACATGAATTTCCACATATAAGTCACCTGAAGGGGCTCCATTAGGCCCTGCTTCTCCTTCGCCAGACAGACGAATTCTATTACCACTATCAACACCAGCGGGTACAGTCACAGACAAAGTTTTATATTCTTCAACCCGTCCTTCACCACGACAACTTGTGCAAGGCTCTTTAATAATTTTTCCTCTACCGCGACAAGTTGGACAGGTTTGTTGAACAGCGAAAAAACCTTGTCTCATTTGAACTTGCCCTGCTCCACCACAAGTCGTACACGTTGTTGCAGAGGTGCCTGGTTTAGCACCAGATCCATTACAAGGTTTACAGTTTTGCAATGTAGGAATACGAATTTCTTTTTTTACGCCACCAACAGCTTCTTCAAGCGTAATTTCTAATCCATAGCGCAAATCAGCGCCACGTGCTTGTCTTCTGCCACCACGGCCACCACCAAAAAGATCTCCAAAAATATCCCCAAACATATCGCCGAAATCACCTTGTGCACCACCTCCCATGCCTCCTTGTTCAAAGGCTGCATGGCCGTATTGATCATAAGCTGCACGTTTAGAGGAATCGCTGAGTACTTCATAAGCTTCTTTGATTTCTTTAAATAATGCTTCTGATTCTTTATTACCTTGATTTCTATCTGGATGATGTTTCATCGCCAAACGCTTATAGGCTTTTTTAATTTCTGCTTCTGTTGCACCGCGAGCTAAGCCTAATAGTTCGTAATAATCTTTCTTTGACATAAAAATAATAGTCCTTTTTGTAAACAAATAAACGGGCGTCAAGTTACCTTAACGCCCGTTTAATCATGACATTGATAAGTAAAACGCATGCCACACGAGACGTGAAGTCATGTTTTAGTAAATTTACTTATTGTCCTTTACTTCTTCAAATTCAGCATCGATGGTGCCATCATCTGGAGCATTTTGTTTGCTTCCATTTCCAGAATCAGCTTGACCTTGTTGCGCTTGAGCAGCTTCCATTAACTTACCTGATGCTGCAATAAGTGCTTGTATTTTTGCTTCAATTTCCGCTTTATCTTCACCTTTAGAGGCAGTTTCTAATTCCGATAAAGCAGTGTTGATAGTATTTTTGTCTTCCTCAGCTAAATTTACACCCACTTCTTCAAGTTGCTTGCGTGTTGCATGAATCATTTGATCTGCTTGGTTTCTAGTAGAAACCAGTTCTTCAAATTTACGGTCGTTTTCGGCATTCATTTCTGCATCGCGAACCATTTGTTGGATTTCTTCTTCACTAAGGCCTGAAGATGCTTTAATTGTTATTTTTTGCTCACGATTAGTGTTTTTATCTTTTGCAGACACATGTAAAATACCATCCGCATCGATGTCAAAAGTCACTTCAATTTGAGGCGTGCCGCGAGGCGCTGGTTGAATACCATCAAGATTAAATTGACCTAATGATTTGTTATCAGCAGCGCGTTTACGCTCCCCTTGTAACACATGTATTGTCACTGCAGATTGGTTATCATCAGCTGTTGAGAATACTTGGCTGTGTTTTGTCGGTATAGTCGTATTTTTAGGGATTAATGCTGTCATGACACTACCCATTGTTTCAATACCCAAAGATAATGGTGTAACATCTAATAAAAGTACGTCTGTAACATCACCGCTTAAAACCCCACCTTGAACAGCAGCACCAATAGCAACAGCTTCATCTGGATTAACATCTTTGCGCGGTTCTTTACCAAAGAAATCAGTAACCGTTTTTTGGACCATTGGCATGCGCGTTTGCCCACCTACGAGGATCACATCTTGTACATCATTAACAGATAAACCCGCATCTTGAAGAGCAACTTTAACAGGTTCAATCGAACGCGCCACTAAATCTTCCACTAAAGACTCTAATTTTGCACGAGTGACTTTGATATTTAAATGTTTAGGGCCTGTTGCATCCGCTGTGATGTAAGGTAAATTAACATCAGTTTGTTGAGCTGAAGACAGTTCAATTTTTGCTTTTTCCGCAGCTTCTTTTAAACGTTGCATAGCTAATGGGTCATTTTTAAGATCAAAGTTTTGATCTTTTTTAAACTCATCCACTAAATAATTGATTAAACGGCTATCAAAGTCTTCACCACCTAAGTGTGTGTCACCATTTGTTGCAAGCACTTCAAACGTTTTTTCACCGTCAACTTCATCAATTTCAATGATTGAGATATCGAAAGTACCGCCACCTAAATCGTATACAGCAATTGTACGATTGCCTTGTGCTTTATCCATACCGTAGGCTAGTGCTGCTGCAGTTGGCTCATTAATAATACGTTTAACATCAAGCCCAGCAATACGACCGGCATCTTTTGTTGCTTGTCTTTGCGCATCGTTAAAGTAAGCAGGAACAGTGATAACAGCTTCAGTTACAGCTTCACCCAAGAAATCTTCCGCTGTTTTTTTCATTTTTTTCAATACTTCGGCAGAAACTTGAGGGGGAGCAATTTTGTCTCCTTTAATTTCTAACCATGCATCACCATTGTCTGCAGGCACGATTTTGTATGGCATAATATCTTTATCGCGCTGAGCTTCATTATCCTGGAATTTACGGCCTATTAGACGCTTTATAGCAAAAAGTGTGTTCTCAGGATTAGTAACTGCTTGGCGCTTAGCTGGTTGGCCAACTAAAATTTCCCCATCTTGAGTATAAGCAATAATTGAAGGGGTAGTACGATCACCCTCAGCATTTTCAATGACACGGGCTGTATCACCATCCATAACAGCTACGCAAGAGTTTGTTGTTCCTAAATCTATTCCTATAATTTTACCCATAATAATTCTCCAAATAGTTTTTCAAAAGTTTTAAATCAAATTAGTCAGCGATAGTTAACTTACTATGTCTCAAATATGAGGTTCTTTTTCTCTTTTTCAAGTCATTTTCAAAGGGTTTTTTATTTTAACTTATTACTTATTTAAGTAGTTCAGTTATTTTTCGCTTTACAAGTCCTATGTTGGGATGAGTTTTCATAATTCAAGAGGGGGCTGTTTATAATTCTTTTAAAGATATTTTTTTAATTAAGTTATTTAATTGCAATTTAACTCTTTGATTAAGGTATTTTTACATTCCTTACATTTACTACCGTGTTAATAGATACAAGCATTTTAAATTTATACTCAGAGATATCATTCTTATTAATAGTTCTTTACTTTACTTAGTACAGCTTTACCAATTAACGTAAATTGTATTTAAATTTTTCCGTAATAATCCCCTCTAACGAGTTTTACTGTCTGGAATGACCTGATCAATTTAGAGTATAAAGATAGTTTTTCCTTAATTTAATTCTTTATTCATGTTCTGTTCATCTTTTAATTTTATACTTTTAGCGGTTAAATAAAAAATTTAAATTAGTTAAAACATTATATTCAATAGTTTTTAAGCGTGCTAAAGTATAGAAATGTTAATAGTCTTCCTCTAATGCTTTGCAACATACTTTCGCGTACAACCTAATATCTTAACAAGTAAAATTTGTTAATGTTGACGGTTTGATTTTAGAGTTATAAGGCGACTATACGTGCCTATGAAATGGAAAAAAATATGTCATCTACTAAATATTTTAAATACACAATAATCATTTTATTAGTACTGGTTAGCTGCTATTTTTTACTTAATTACTTGGGTGTATTAGGTCAAAGTACTGAACCATCAGGGCAATCCCCTATTTCCAGTAATTCTAATATGCCGACTAACACGCCTAACGCAAGAGGTCGAGGAGCTAGAGCACTACCTCCTGTAAGAGTTGTGTCAGTGATTAAAGGTAATTTGCCTAATCAATTGACATCAATAGGTACGGTTAGTGCATCAGAGACAGTGAATGTAATGAGTCGAATAAATGGAGAGCTAATTTCTGTTGAATTTACTGAGGGCGCACTTGTAAAAGCAGGTGATATTTTATTTAAAATCGATCCTACAAGTTATGAAATTGCGTTATCACAAGCACAAGGACAACTTTTAAAAGATAAGGCGAATTTAGATAATGCTAAAGCTGACTTAGCCAGATTTATTCGATTACAAAGCCAAGGCGGCGTATCTGAGCAGAACATCACTACTCAGCAATCTTTAATTCGTCAACTTGAAGGAACTGTGAAAACGTCACAAGCGCTTTATGATAAGGCTGCTTTAGAACTTAGTTACACAGAAATAAAAGCACCTATAGATGGTGTAACCAGTTTAGTGGATATTAGTGTGGGTAATTTTGTTCAAAGTAATACTCAAATCCTTACAACACTGACTAAAGTAGATCCTATTGATATTCTCTTTAGTTTACCAGAGAGACATATTAGTCAGTTACAACAAGCTAAAAATACTCAAGAAATTGCCATAGAAGTGTGGGATGGTTTTTTAAGAGAAAAATTAGCCAACGCTGTTGTCTTGAGTATAAATAATCAAATAGATACAGCAACAGGCACGATTCAAATTAAAGCTCAATCAAGTAATAAAGAAAACAAACTCTTTGCTAACCAATTTGTTAACGTAAAAATTAATTTATCAGAGCAACAAGATGCATTAATTTTGCCATTTTTTGCAATCCAAAATGGCGCAGATGGCCCTTTTGTTTGGAGAGTTATTGAAAAAAAAGAGGGTGAAAATCCAGTTAATAAGAACAATAAATCTCCTCAAAGTAATCTAGCTCCCGAAGAGAATAAAGAAAATCTAAATGTACAACAGCCAAAAAATACTCGGGCAGGTGATACAGAAAATCTAAATGATAGTAACACAGTAGATAAATCGCCTAACGCCAAAACTATTGTACAAAGAGTCGCAGTCAAACTAGGCTATAGACACCAAGACTCTGTTGTCATTTTGGATGGAGTCGATGCAGGAGATATGATAGTGACTGATGGTGTAGATAAACTGACCGAAGGTTCTCTGGTTAATATTGTGGATGAAACGCGCTAATGAATAATTTACCTGAGTCAGAAATGACACAAAAATCTATAGAAGAAACGACAAAAAGTTTCTCTTCAACTTTTATTTTTAGACCCGTTGCCACCATTTTGTTAATGTGTTCAATTGTCATTTCAGGTTTATTAGGGTATTTCTATCTTCCTGTTGCTCCTCTTCCACAGGTTGATTACCCAACAATACAAGTCACAACCTACTATCCTGGTGCTAGTCCTGATATTATGACCACTGCTGTAACTGCTCCTCTTGAGAGGCAATTAGGGCAGGTTTCGGGATTAGACCAAATGTATTCACAAAATGGCCAAGGCGTTTCGGTCATTACGCTTCAATTTAACCTCAATCTCAGTATGGATGTTGCTGAGCAAGAAGTGCAGGCGGCAATTAATGCAGCAAGACAGCTATTACCTGATGATCTTCCTTATCCTCCGATTTATAACAAGGTCAATCCAGCCGATTCCCCTATTTTAACAATTGCTATAACAAGTGATGTTTTACCAATGACTCAAGTGGCTGATTTGGTTCAAAACAGGATAGTGCATCAACTTTCCCAAGTCGGCGGCATTGGTCTTGTAACTCAATCAGGAGGCCAAAAACCGGCGATTAGAGTAAATTTTAATTCACAAGCAATTACACAATATCGTTTAGACAGTGAAACAATTAGAAATGCGATTGCTAGAGCGAGTGTGAATTCAGCAAAAGGAAGTTTTGACGGACCTTTGCAATCTATAAGTATTACTGCAAATGATCAACTTATGTCGGTTGAGGAATATAAAAATATCATCATAACTCGAAATAATGAAACTGAGAGTGTTTTGAGGCTAGGTGATATAGCTGAGGTAACCGAAGCGGCAGAAAATCTCTATGTAGGTGCTTGGAGTAAGGGAGTGCCGGCTATCATACTTAATATTCAGCGGCAACCTGGTGCAAATGTAATTAAGGCTGTTGATGAAATTAAATTATTACTTCCCTCGTTAACGGAAAGTTTACCTGCCTCTGTTGATGTAGAAATTTTGACGGATAGAACCTCAAGTATTAGAGCATCGATTTTTGATGTGCAATTAGAATTACTTTTTGCTATTTCCCTCGTTATTTTAGTGATTTATTTTTTTCTACGTAATCTAAGAGCAACACTCATTGCATCTATTGCTGTTCCTTTGTCTATTATTGGTACGTTCGCGATAATTCATTTACTTGGATTTTCAATAAATAACTTAACTCTAATGGCACTGACTATCGCTACTGGATTTGTTGTGGATGATGCTATTGTAGTGATCGAAAATATTACTCGCTATATTGAATCTAAAAAAGGAGATAGCGAACTAAAATTAGCGCTCGGAGAAAAACTAGAAGAGGAAGACGGTTTATCATCTTTGGAAGCTTCACTTGTGGGTGCTAAAGAAATTGGATTTACAATTATCTCACTAACAATTTCGTTAGTTGCAGTATTGATCCCTCTTTTATTTATGGGAGATATTATTGGCCGATTATTTTTTGAATTTGCAGTAACTCTTGCGGTAGCTATTTTGATTTCAGGAGTAGTTTCACTTACATTAACCCCGATGTTATGTGCAAAATTACTTAAAAAAGACCCTCATCATCTCTCAGCTATGTCGACGACGATTGAAACATTTTTTAATCGAGTTATCATAGGATATTCAAAAACATTGAAAGTAGCCCTACGCCATCCGAAAAGAATGCTGCTACTTACCATAGCCACTTTTTTATGTACTGTCGGCCTTTATATCATGATCCCTAAGGGTTTTTTCCCTATTCAAGATAACAGTTTGATTCAGGCAACGGTAATTGCTTCTCCCTCTAGCTCTTATCAAAAAATGAGTGAAATCCAAGATGAAGTAAGTAATCGATTAGCTGTTTTAACAGATATTGAAGATATTGCAGGATTTGTGGGCATAGATAATACCAACATCACATTGAATACATTGCAATTACAAATTGGATTAGTTCCCTTAGAGGAGAGATCTTCCACAATAGATGAAATTATGCAGCAAATTCAACAAGAGATTAGAAAGATACCTGATGTAGAGGTTTATCTTCAATTGCAGCAAGATCTGACAATTGATACGCAAAAAAGCAGAACCCCCTATCGTTTCACTATTCAAGCCACGTCCATTGAACAATTTAATGAGTGGGTACCTAAAATTACTGATTCATTAGAAGCGCTCTCTTCAATTAAAGACTTAAACCATGATTGGCAAAATGGAGGCAAAGAAATATATTTGCAAATTAATAGAGATATCGCTAGTCGAATGGGGGTTACTGTAAAAGCCATTAATGATGCACTCTATAATGCCTTTGGTCAAAGGCAAGTCAGTACGCTCTATACACAATCAAATCAATATCGAATTGTTATTGAGAGTAGAGGTAATGATGATAATGATAGCTTAGCGCTTCAGTCTCTTGCTGCGGTCTATGTTAAAAATGATCAAGGAGATATGATCTCTTTGGATGTTTTAGCTCATATGGTAGAAAAAAGTAGTGTACTGTCACTAAATCGATTGGCCCAATTCCCTGTAATTACTTTTTATTTTAATGTAAATGAAGCAAAAGGAGTCGCTTTAGATGAAGCTGTGAGTAGCATTAAAGCCAGTTTGGACAAAGTAGGCTTACCACCTGATATGCGAGTAGAGTTTCAAGGTGCCACATTAGCATTTAGTGCTGCATTAACAAATACCATTTTCTTAATCATAGCAGCAGTCATAACCATGTATATAGTGCTTGGAATATTATATGAAAGTTTCATTCATCCAGTTACTATTTTGTCGACTCTCCCTTCCGCAGCGATTGGCGCCTTAATTGCACTCATGTCACTAGGTAAATCTTTTGATATGATAGCGGTTATAGGCATCATATTGCTGATTGGAATAGTGAAAAAAAATGCCATCATGATGATTGATTTTGCACTTGTAGCGCAAAGAGAACATGGATTATCTCCTTCTGATGCAATTGTACAAGCATGTTTATTAAGATTTCGTCCGATTTTAATGACGACTATGGCAGCAATTTTAGGCGCGGTGCCGTTAATGTTAAGTCAAGGGGTGGGAGCTGAATTAAGACAACCTCTTGGAATAACACTTGTAGGAGGTCTATTACTTAGTCAATTATTGACACTGTATACCACACCTATCATTTATCTCTATTTTGATAAATGGAGCAGCAAATCCAGAGAAGAAACTAAATCTCTCTCTTCCTTATATGCCAACATATCTAAGTCAGAGGATTAAAATGCGTTTTTTTAATCTCTTTTTAGTTCGCCCTGTAGCCGCATGGTTACTCAGTTTTTCCATACTTCTGTTAGGTATCTTAGGCTATCGATTAATGCCTGTTTCTCCCTTGCCTAATTTGGATTTACCTGCAATCGTAGTCTCCGCCTCTTTGTCAGGCGCACCTCCTGAAACAATGGCGAGTAGTGTAGCAGCTCCACTAGAATCAGCACTCAGCAGTATTGCTGGAATTGATGAAATGACTTCTCGAAATTCTTTAGGCTCAACAAGAATAATTTTAGTATTTGATATCAATAAAAATGTGCATGAAGCAGCAAGAGAGGTTCAAGCCGCAATTAATGCGACCATGCCAATGTTGCCAAGCGGAATGAGAACCCCCCCGAGTTTACGGAAAATTAATCCTTCCGATAGTCCGATCATGATCTTAACCTTGACTTCGAATAAAAAAAGCCTCAGTGAGCTCTTTGATTTAGCCAATACAGTAGTTTCACCACAAATAGCTCAGGTTAAGGGGGTAGGTGATGTCTCATTAGGAGGCAGTGCTTCACCTGCCATAAGAATTAAACTTGAACCTATGCAACTTTTTTACCAAGGAATCGGATTGCAATCTGTATCTGAAATTATTTCATCAAGCAATATTCGCAGTCCTTTAGGGCAACTACATACAAAGAATGATACCTATCAAATTAATAATAATGCATTTTTGAAAGATCCTGATGAATATGGTGATTTAATTATAAAAAATGATGAACAAAAAGGGGTTGTTTATTTAAAAGATGTGGCGACAATCACTCAATCTACCCAAGATGAACGAAGCATTGGGTTGAGCAATGGGCAGCCTGCCATTTTATTAGTAGTGAACCGTAGTCAAAATGCAAATATTATTGCAACGGTTGATGAGATTAAAAATAAGCTACCCATATTACAAAGTTTATTACCACAGGATGTCTCTCTTAAGGTAGCCCAAGATAGGACGCCGACGATAAGGGCTTCAATAGCCGAAGTGAACAATACCCTCATTATTGCAATATTATTGGTTATCTTAATTGTTTTTCTTTTTTTACGTTCTTTAAAAGCAACTCTTGTTCCAGCGATAGTTGTGCCGGTCTCTCTCATTGGTAGTTTTAGTGTGATGTATTTATTAGGGTTTAGCTTGAACAATCTCACGCTAATGGCATTAACTATTGCTACTGGATTTGTAGTGGATGATGCGATTGTTATTTCAGAAAATATTGCTCGGCATATTGAGAAAGGTCTGCCACCTTTAAAAGCGGCATATCAGGGTCTAAAAGAAGTCGGATTTACGGTTTGTGCTATTAGTTTTTCGCTGATAGCGGTATTTATTCCTTTACTTTTTGCTCCAGGACTTCAAGGTTTATTATTTTACGAATTTGCAGCAACAATGACAATAGCGATTTTAATTTCTCTTTTTGTATCCCTAACACTTACTCCTATGTTAAGTTCAAGGCTTTTTAATCGTGTTAAGATGAGAGAAAGCGATGATAAAATTATCCACCAAAATCAAGATAGAAAAAATGAGGTCACGATTAAATCTATTCATGCCTTTATTCATTTTCTTTATATCCCATTAAATGCATTTAGTTACTTTTTTGACAAACTAACGCATGGCTATCGTCTGCTTCTTACTATCACCTTAAAGTATTATTATCTTACATGGTTGATTTTTATTGTAACTATCCTAAGTTCTGTGATGATTTTTATTTCTTTACCTAAAACGTTTTTCCCTGAACAAGATACAGGTAGAATTATTGCTTTTGTTAGGGCTGATCAAACCACTTCATTTCAATCAATGTCACAACGGTTAAAAGCAGTGATGGATAAAGTAAATCAACACCCAGCGATTGATAATGTGAGTGGTTTTATTGGGGGGGGGAGGAGTAATAGTGCCAATGTTTTTATTTCTTTAAAGCCTCTTAGTGAAAGAGACTCAATAAATAAAGTGATCTCTGAATTACAATCATCATTAAATAAAGAGCCGGGGACTAGTCTTTTACTTAGACCCGTGCAAGATTTTCGCGTTGGCGGTCGAGAAGGAAATGCAAATTATCAATTCACACTTTTAAGTGACGATGTCCAATTATTAAGAGAATGGGAGCCTAAAATAAGAAAAAGTCTGTCTGACTTAAGTGCAATTGAAGGGGTGGATTCAGACAGTGAGAATAATGCAGCTGAACTTATTCTAAATTATGAGAGAGATTTGTTGAATCGATTTGGGTTAAATATCAGTGATTCAAATGCATTGATCAACAATGCTTTTGGGCAAAGAGCAATATCTACAATCTATGATGAACAGAATCAATATCAAGTTATTATGGAAGTTAATTCAGCAATGACTGCTGATGACAATGCACTAAATTATATGTATTTAACAAATTCACTTAATAAAGCGATCTCCCTGGAATCTATTGCTGGATGGTCATTACAAGGTGCTGCGGGTACCATCAATCATGAACAACTTTCAGCTGCAACGACCATTTCATTTAATTTACCTGAAAACGGCACCTTATCGGATGCAATTAATGCGATAAACGAACAGATGGTTATTTTGGGAGTACCCAATAAAATCCAAGGACAATTCGCTGGGAATGCCAAATTATTTGAAAAGAGTAATCATGATCAGTTAATTTTGATTATCGGTGCGATAATTGCCATCTATTTAGTATTAGGTATTTTATATGAAAGTTTTTTACACCCAGTAACCATTCTATCGACGTTACCCTCAGCGGCATTAGGTGCGCTTATTGCACTTAAATTGTTTGACACGCCTTTTAGCTTAATTGCTATGATAGGTATTTTATTGCTTATAGGTATTGTGAAAAAAAATGCAATTATGATGATCGATTTTGCGCTTGTTGAACAAAAAACGAAGGGATGTTCTCCTAAAGAGGCTATTTTTGAAGCCTGCATTATAAGATTTCGCCCCATCATGATGACAACCTTAGCTGCTATAGGCGGTGCTATTCCTTTGATGTTAGGGCAAGGAGATGGCGCTGAATTAAGACAACCCTTAGGAATAACTATCGTTGGTGGACTAATAGTAAGTCAGTGTTTAACACTTTTTAGCACTCCAGTTATTTACTTGGGGTTTGAAAAAGTGAGAGGATGGAGAAAAAAACAAAATAGTACGGATCTGAAACAGGAAAAAAGTGGCTAGTTCAGCAATTAAAGAGCCGAAGAGATAAATTTTCGGCCGCCTCTTATATTGCCCTGTAAAATTAGCAAACTGCTATACGATATACCTACACTAAATATATATATCAGTACGATCAACTTGCTTTGATAGGGTGACGTTATATTTTCTGATGAAAAGCGAACTTTTCTTTTTTACAAGTAGAAACTAGTGATTAGCACTCCATTATCTTTTAGTGTAGTGAAAATCCCTTTGGTTTCTTCTCAACAGTTAAAATCTAATTATCCTCTATTGGTCTTGCAGTTTATATTTGAATATTAAACAAATATGTTCTGCATGCTTTTCCCATTTGATAACTCTACCTCCATATATTATAAATACATCTTTCGATATAAAATACTGATGTTATTTCTAGTTGCAAAGGCATATATTATTCCGATGCCGCTTTAGTTGCGTTAAGCAATGCTAAAACCTGCATCTTTATTTCCATTGAGTATATTACCTACGGCAGATATTTTAAAACAACTTCTATAGCATAACTTAATTTAATGAAAATTCACTGATTTTCTTATTTTTTATATTGTTTGCATATCTCAATACCATCAAGTATTAAAGGATCAAAATCTATTAGTTCGTTCGCCTCAAGACCCATAGGTAATGATTTTTGGTTTCTAATTACACTAAGAGCCAAATGAAGATTAATAAGCCTACTCAGTGCAGTATCTAAAGGAAAAAGGATCACGCTTATATGAATCGGTTCAAAAATTTTAAAGTTATCAGCATAATTTGTAGTTAAAATTTGAAAATTTTTCAAAAGGCATTCTTTTTCATCCTGTCGAGGGGTAATCAGCCATACATGGTTAGCTGAATGATTAAAATCGTTAATGAACACTTCTATTATTGTGAGGGTAAAGTTGTCTGAATAGCTTACTGCAACCAAGGTTTTACTATTTAATTCAACACTACAAATAACCCATTCCTTAAGAAATTGCTAGCTTTATGGATTAATAGGCGAAGCAATTAGGATAGCGTAAGCAAAACTTTTCCCACTAGGCGCTGGTATGATCAAGCCTAAAAATGTTTTTAAAGTTTGTTTTAATTGTTGTTTTAAGGTGAATTATAAAAAGGAAATTAAAGCAAAATGATGGCTATAAATAAACTACTTAATTAGCTAAAAAATCCGTAATAAAAACTTGTCTATACCTAACTTCATTCATTGGAATATCACGAGTAAACGCAATCCATTTGCCACAAGGAGAAAAAACACAAGCTTCAGGATTAGGCTCAGGGGATAAAGGTTCAGTTAAAGGTGAAGATTTTTTTGATACAACATGACAAACATAAATTGATTGCTGTGAGATAAATCCAATATATTCTCCTTGAGGGTGCCATGTAAAAGCTGAATCAACAGAGTGGCTTAGATAGGTTAATTGAGTCAAATTACCCGAAGCAGTATGAACTAACCATAGTTGAGTCACTGAAGATTGATCTTGCATTAAAAAGGCAATATATTGACCACATGGTGATGATCTAAGCCAATGTCGTGTTTTTTGATAGATCCCTTTATATTCTTGGGTATACGTTAATCTTCTTTGTACAAGTTTAGCGGTTGGTTTTCTCAATTCATAGGCGGTGCTTTCTGGATAAAAAGGGGTAATACCCAAAGCATCAAAATTACAGGCGGTTTCCCAAGCATCACGATTATCTGGTAGGTCTACAACAAAAATTTCGGAATAAAGATGCCCTGAACTGTCTCTTACATCACCAACAAAGGCAATTGCCTTTTTTTGATGAGTACCATCTGATTTTATATATCCATCAACACCGATCCAACATTCTTCGTAAGCCTTTTCAATTTCATCAGTACCAAAAGCAGCGATAGCGGCAGTAGATGAAACTAACGAACAATAATAGGTACCAACATATTGCCTAGGGTGTAGTGGTTTAAAAGAGATTTGGTCAGAGGGGAATGCGATGGCAACATTACGTTTAGCTAATGGAGAGTTAGATTTATTTAATAAATAATCATCATAAGTAAAACTTATCATACTGCCATCAGCACAAAACATATGCACATGAGAACCTCCATGCAAAACTCCAGGAATATATGGGCTATATTCACAAAAACCATCTAAATTAGTTATTGAAGTTATTTGCAATTGTGGTGAAGAGCATTCACTAGCTTGGAAGGATAAGCTATTTTTATTCACAGGATTGGCAGTGTAAGTGAGTAGGACACCTCGACGATAGCATAATTCATACTGCCAGGTTGAATCCGGAAATTCGGGCCCCTGAATGAATACAATAATATTATTGACAGGAGAACAGGTTACAACACCAACATGTGAACCGTTAGCGCTTGTATAAAGAGTCTCCTCTGTCCTGCTTGCAATATTAATGTAGCCAATCTCTTTACCAGTAAAATAGGCCTGTGAATCTCGGGTATCAAAAAAAATGAAACTAGAGTCCGCAGACCAAATTTGCGCATTTGTTAATTGATGGTTTTTAGCTGAATTAGTAAGTTGAATGACCACAGTAACCTCCTTAAAGTAAAATTAAGCGGATAATAACGCGAAAAAAAAAATTGAGAAAGGTTAAAAGAATGAAGAGAAAGTTTTAATTGAAAAATGAGAAAATAATATTGTAATAAAGCGGAAAATCTGTATAATTATCCAAGCGCATTAATTTTATGTGCATACAAGTTTAGTGAATAGCAAATGCTATCACTTAGCAGGTATCGTAAAATACTCCCGATTGGGGAGTTATATACAAAGGACTTTCATGCTAGCTTATGGTATAAGCAAGTGTGATATTTTCGTTTTTAAATTAATTAACAGAGGGAGCTCTGGTCTCATGCAGAACCAAAGAATCCGTATCCGCCTTAAAGCATTCGATCATCGCTTGATTGATCAATCTACAGCTGAAATTGTGGAAACAGCTAAGCGCACGGGCGCACAAGTTCGCGGTCCAATTCCTTTGCCTACGCGCAAAGAGCGTTTTACTGTGTTGATATCTCCGCATGTAAATAAAGATGCGCGTGATCAATATGAAATTCGCACTCACAAACGCTTAGTCGATATAGTTGAACCAACAGAGAAAACTGTTGACGCACTTATGCGTTTAGACTTGGCTGCTGGTGTTGACGTACAGATTAGTCTGGGTTAACAGGCATCAAGATTGAGAGGTTAAGATAATGATTGGTTTAGTCGGTAAGAAATTAGGAATGACACGTATCTTCACTGAAGAAGGTGTTTCAGTTCCAGTAACAGTAATAGAAATAGAAGCTAATCGAATCACTCAGGTTAGAGATTTGGAAAAAGACGGTTACCGTGCAATCCAAGTTACTACTGGTGTGAAGAAAGCTAGCAGAGTTAATAAGCCAGAAGCAGGTCATTTTGCCAAAGCGGGTGTCGAAGCTGGTCGTGGATTGTGGGAATTCCGTCTTTCTGGAGATGAAGAGTATACAATCGGACAAAATATCAGTGTTGAATACTTTGAAAATGTTCAAAAAGTTGACGTAACTGGTCAATCAAAAGGTAAAGGTTTTGCCGGTACTGTAAAGCGCTGGAATTTCCGTACCCAAGATGCGACTCATGGTAACTCTTTGTCACATCGTGTACCAGGTTCAATTGGTCAAAACCAAACACCAGGTAAAGTATTCAAAGGCAAAAAAATGGCAGGTCAACTAGGTAACGAGCGTGTCACAGTACAGAGCTTGGAAGTTGTACGAGTTGATTCAGAACGTAATCTACTGTTAGTTAAAGGCGCTGTTCCAGGTGCTACTGGCGGTGATTTAATCGTTAAACCCGCTGTTAAGGCTTAACGTCTAGGAGATAGGCATGGAATTAGTAATTAAAGACGCAAATCGTCAACTATCTGTTTCCGAAGCTACCTTTGGTCGTGAGTTTAATGAAGCACTCGTTCACCAAGTAGTTGTTGCATATGCAGCAGGTGCTCGTCAAGGAACTCGTGCACAGAAAACTCGTGCTGAAGTCGCTGGTACAGGTAAAAAACCATGGCGTCAAAAAGGTACAGGTAGAGCGCGTTCAGGTAATGCGAAAAGCCCAATCTGGCGTTCAGGTGGTGTGACATTTGCAGCAAGACCACAAGATCACAGCCAAAAAGTTAACAAGAAAATGTATCGTGGTGCAATCCTCAGTATTTTATCTGAATTAGTTCGCCAAGATAGATTAATTGTTGTTGAAAACTTTAAAGTTGATGCACCAAAAACAAAATTATTAGCACAAAAATTAAAAGACATGTCTCTAAATGATGTGCTAATCGTTACTCATGAATTTGATGAAAATCTATTCTTAGCAGCGCGTAATTTATATAAAGTTGATGTGCGTGATACCGCTGGAATTGATCCTGTGAGTTTAATTGCATTTGATAAAGTTGTCATGACAGCTGATGCAGTAAAACAAATTGAGGAGATGTTAGCATGATCCGCGAACAACGTTTATTGAGTGTGCTACGTGCACCACATGTTTCTGAAAAAGCTTCTACTGCAATGGAAAAAACTAATACTTTAGTTCTTAAAGTTGCAAAAGATGCTACGAAACTTGAAATCAAAGCTGCAGTTCAAAAGCTTTTTGAAGTTGAAGTCAAAGAAGTGAATACCTTAGTAGTAAAAGGGAAAACTAAGCGTCATGGCCAACGTGTTGGTCGCCGCAGTGACTGGAAAAAAGCTTATGTAACACTAAAAGAAGGCCAGAATCTAGACTTAGCTGGCAGCGTCGAATAGGTCATAGGAGTGAATAACGATGGCAGTTGTTAAATGTAAACCTACGTCTCCTGGGCGCCGTCACGTTGTTAAAGTGGTCAACCCAGAGCTACATAAAGGTAAGCCTTATGCACCTCTTTTAGAAAAATTATCTAAAAGCGGCGGGCGTAATAATAATGGTCGTATAACTACACGTCATATTGGCGGTGGTCATAAACAACATTATCGTCTTATCGATTTTAAAAGAAACAAAGATGGCATTCCAGCAGTAGTAGAACGTTTAGAGTATGATCCTAACCGTTCAGCGAACATTGCTTTAGTCCTCTATAAAGATGGAGAAAGAAGATATATTCTTGCTCCTAAAGGACTTAAAGCAGGGGATGAAATCCAATCTGGATCAGCAGCGCTTATTAAAACGGGTAATGCTTTACCTATGCGTAATATCCCTGTTGGTGCAACAATTCACAACATTGAGATGAAACCTGGCAAAGGCGGACAAATTGCGCGTTCAGCTGGTGCTTATGCTCAAATCGTTGCTCGTGATGGTGCTTATGTTACTATTCGCTTACGTTCAGGTGAAATGAGAAAAGTACCAGTAGATTGCCGTGCAACGCTTGGTGAAGTAGGTAACTCTGAACATATGTTAAGAGTTTTAGGTAAAGCTGGTGCTTCTCGTTGGAGAGGTATTCGTCCTACAGTACGTGGTACTGCGATGAACCCAGTAGATCATCCGCATGGTGGTGGTGAAGGTCGTAACTTTGGTAAACATCCAGTAACGCCTTGGGGCTTACAAACCAAAGGTAAGAAAACACGTAGCAATAAACGTACTGATAAGTTTATTGTTCGCCGTCGTAAAAAATAACATTAACTAAATGAGGTAAGTTATGCCACGTTCTCTCAAGAAAGGTCCATTTATAGACCTACACTTGCTGAAGAAGGTTGAGAAAGCGGTCGAAGTCAGTGACAAAAAGCCAATTAGGACTTGGTCACGTCGTTCAACTATCTTTCCTAATATGATCGGATTGACCATAGCAGTCCATAATGGTCGTCAGCATGTTCCAGTATTTATAACCGATGAAATGGTCGGTCATAAACTAGGTGAATTTGCACCGACACGTACTTATCGCGGTCATGTGGCCGATAAAAAAGCCAAAAAGCGCTAAGGTAGGAGGTTGAGATGGAAACTATAGCAAAATATCGCCACGCTCGGTCTTCTGCACAGAAGGTACGTTTAGTAGCCGATTTAATTCGCGGTAAAAAAGTAGAGCAAGCCCTAGAAATTCTAACTTATACAAACAAAAAAGCTGCGGCTTTAGTTAAAAAAGTTTTAGAGTCTGCTATTGCTAATGCGGAAAATAATGATGGTGCAGATGTCGACAGTTTAAAAGTCAGTAAGATTTTTGTTGATGAAGGCCCGAGCATGAAGCGTATAATGCCTCGTGCAAAGGGACGCGCTGATCGTATCCTTAAACGTACAAGCCACATCACTGTGGTTGTGTCAGACCGCTAGGGCTCAGGAGAATAGTAATGGGTCAGAAAGTTCATCCAAATGGTATTAGATTAGGTATTGTTAAACAATGGAACTCAACTTGGTATGCAAATACTAAAGATTTCGCTGATAACATCGAAAGTGATTTCAAAGTTCGTCAATACTTAACAAAAGAGTTAGCGAAAGCATCAATTTCTCGTCTTGTGATTGAAAGACCAGCAAAAAGCATTCGTGTGACAATTCATACAGCTCGCCCGGGTATCGTTATTGGTAAAAAAGGTGAAGATGTTGAAAAAATCCGCGCAGCTGTAAGTAAAATTGCTGGAGTTCCTGCACAAATCAATATCGCTGAAATTAAAAATCCTGATAAAGATGCTAAATTAGTAGCAGAAAGCATCGCTTCACAATTAGAACGTCGTGTGATGTTCCGTCGTGCAATGAAACGTGCGGTACAAAATGCAATGCGTATGAATGAAGTTAAAGGAATTAAAGTTGAAGTAAGTGGTCGTTTAGGTGGTGCAGAAATCGCACGTACTGAATGGTACCGTGAAGGTCGGGTCCCTCTACACACTTTAAGAGCAGATATTGATTATAATACAGCAGAAGCTCACACGACTTATGGCGTTATTGGTGTTAAAGTATGGATCTTTAAAGGTGAAGTATTAGGTGGAATGGCTGAGCTTGAACAAGCAGACAAAGCAACTCCACAACCTGCTAAACCTCGTAAGAACCGTAAGTAAGGAGATACGAGAATGTTACAACCAAAACGTACTAAATTCCGTAAAATTCACAAAGGACGTAACCGTGGTCTAGCTGCTGGAACAGATGTAAGTTTCGGTACTTTTGGACTTAAAGCGGTTGACCGTGGTCGTTTGACTGCGCGTCAAATTGAATCTGCTCGTCGTGCGATGACTAGATCAGTTAAGCGTCAAGGTAAAATTTGGATTAGAGTATTTCCAGACAAACCTATTACAGAAAAACCATTAGAAGTTCGTATGGGTAAAGGTAAAGGTAACGTTGAATATTGGGTAGCACTAATCCAACCTGGAAAAGTACTCTATGAAATGGATGGCGTACCAGAAGAAGTAGCGCGTGAAGCGTTTAAACTTGCTGCTGCCAAACTTCCAATTAAAACCACTTTTGTAAGCAAAACGGTGATGTAATGAATATAAAAGAATTGCGTGAAAAAAGTGTAGAGCAATTAAATGAAGAACTCATTGAATTACTACGTGAGCAATTCAGTTACCGCATGCAGTTATCAAGCGGTCAATTGCAACAAACTCACTTATTAAGACAAGTTCGTCGTAATATTGCGCGTGTTAAAACCATTATTACAGAGAAGGCTGGTGCGTAATGACTCAAAAAAATGTTCGTACACTTCAAGGTCGCGTAACTAGTGATAAAATGGATAAATCTATCGTTGTTTCAATAGACAGGTTTGTTAAACATCCTGTCTATGGTAAATTTATCAGACGTACAACAAAACTTCATGTTCATGATGAGAATAATGAAAGTGGTATCGGTGATATCGTAGAAATACGTGAATGCCGTCCAATTTCTAAAACTAAATCTTGGACATTAGTAGGTGTTGTTTCTAAAGCTATCATCTAAGTTAGCAAAAAAATTAAAATAAACGGCTCATTTTTAATGAGTCGTTTATTTTTTTGTATCCATATTTAGGAAAGTGGTATATACTACTCAATCCCTAAATATGGGTTTTCTGTTATTAAAAAACAGAAATAGGTCGAAAGAACACCATTTAGATGGTTTTCTTTTATTTGTTAGGTAGAAGACAAACGGAGCACAAGATGATCCAAGAGCAGAGTATGCTAAGCGTCGCTGATAATTCAGGTGCGCGTCGTGTAATGTGTATCAAGGTTCTAGGTGGCTCACACCGTCGCTACGCAGATATCGGCGATATCATTAAAATTACCATTAAAGAAGCAATTCCACGTGGTAAAGTTAAGAAAGGCGATGTTCTAAAGGCGGTTGTTGTGCGCACTAGAAAGGGCGTACGTCGTCCAGATGGTTCAGTCATTAGATTTGATGGTAACGCATGCGTTATTTTAAACAATACAAGTGAACAACCAATTGGTACACGTATTTTTGGGCCTGTGACGCGTGAGCTTCGCGGCGAAAAATTCATGAAAATTATTTCATTAGCCCCAGAAGTACTGTAAGGAGCGAATAATGGCATCTAAGATACGTCTTAATGATGAAGTTATCGTGATTACCGGGAAAGATAAAGGTAAACGCGGTAAAGTAAAACAAATGCTAACTGGTAAAGTTGTGGTTGAAGGCATTAACATGGTGAAAAAACACCAGAAGCCAAACCCTAACCTAAATCAGCCTGGCGGTATTATTGAAAAAGAAGCTGCGTTAGATATTTCTAATGTTGCACTTTTCAATACTGCAACAGGAAAAGCAGATCGAGTTGGTTTCAAGTTTGAAGATGGAAAAAAAGTAAGGTTTTTCAAATCAAACAATGAAATCGTTAAGTAGTTTTTATTTTGAATTTATGGAGTAATAAGATGGCGAAACTGCATGATTTTTATAAAGACGAAGTGGTAAAAAAACTGATGTCAGAATTTGGTTATCACTCTGTCATGCAAGTCCCTCAGATTAAAAAAATCACATTGAATATGGGTGTTGGTGAAGCAATTAATGATAAGAAATTGCTTGAAAATGCGGCGGCTGATTTGACTGCAATCTCTGGTCAAAAACCCCTAATCACTAAGGCACGTAAATCAGTTGCTGGATTTAAAATACGTCAGGGCTATCCAATTGGTTGTAAAGTAACACTTCGCGGTGAGCGTATGTGGGAATTCTTTGAAAGATTAGTAACTATCGCAGTTCCTAGGATCAGAGACTTCCGTGGTCTTTCACCAAAATCATTTGATGGTCACGGTAATTACAGCATGGGTGTGCGTGAGCAAATCATTTTCCCAGAAGTGGATTATGACAAAGTAGATCGTATCCGTGGTCTTGATATTACAATTACTACTAGCGCTAAAAACGATGACGAAGGTCGTGCTTTATTAGCAGCTTTTAATTTTCCATTCCGTAAGTGAGGCATAAACAATGGCTAAAACATCAATGAAAGCTCGTGAAGCAAAACGTGCTCAATTAGCTGAAAAATACTTTGCAAAACGCATGGAGCTTAAAAAGCTAGTCTCAGATCCTAAAACTTCAGATGAAGAACGTTGGGATGCTGTGATGAAACTACAAAGCCTACCACGTGATTCAAGTTTATCTCGTAAACGTAACCGTTGCCGCCAAACAGGTCGTCCACACGGTATAGTGAGTAAATTTGGATTAAGTAGAATCAAATTGCGTGAAGCTGCTATGCGTGGGGAAATCCCAGGTCTTAGAAAAGCGAGCTGGTAATATTAAATATTAATCACGGGAGAAATACCTTATGAGCATGCAAGATCCTATAGCGGATATGCTAACCCGTATCCGTAATGGTCAAGCAGCAGCTAAAGTTGCTGTCTTAATGCCATCTTCTAAGTTAAAAGTGTCAATTGCACAACTTTTAAAACAAGAAGGATACATTGAAGATTATAAAATTACAGGTGACATTAAACCTGAATTAGAACTTACTTTGAAATATTTCCAGGGTAAGCCAGTAGTAGAAACAATTCAGAGAGTTAGCCGTCCAGGTCTTAGAATTTATAAGAGAAAGGATGAGTTACCAAAAGTAATGGCTGGTTTAGGAATAGCAATTATTTCTACATCTAAAGGCATTATGACTGATCGTGCAGCTCGCCAAGCGGGTCTGGGCGGTGAAGTCATTTGCTATGTCGCTTAATTAGGAGGAAAATATGTCTCGTGTTGCAAAAGCACCTATATTAATTCCTGGTGGCGTAGAAGTAGCTATTAATGGACAGGAAATTACTATTAAAGGTAAAAATGGTACATTAAACAGTTTAATAAACAAAGCTGTTAATGTTGCTAAAGAAGATAACCAAATCGTATTTTCACCAAAAGAAGATGCTGTTGATGGTTGGGCTCAAGCAGGTACTGCTAGATCTATAATTAATAATATGGTTTTAGGTGTTACTGAAGGCTTTACTAGAAAACTACAGTTAGTTGGTGTTGGTTTTAGAGCAGCAATTAAAGGTAACAGTGTTGCTTTAACTATCGGTTATTCACATCCAGTAGAGCACGAATTGCCAAATGGTGTTAGCGCTGAATGTCCTTCTCAAACTGAAATCGTACTAAAAAGTAACGATAAACAGCTTTTAGGACAAGTAGCAGCAGATATCCGCGCATATCGTCGTCCTGAACCATACAAAGGTAAAGGTATTCGTTATTCTGACGAAGTTGTTCGCTCTAAAGAAGCTAAGAAAAAGTAAGGTGATACAATGGATAAGAAAATTGCTCGGATTAAGCGTGCTACTCGTAGCCGTAAAAAAATGAAAGAGTTAGGGGCGACTCGTTTAGTTATTCATCGTACCCCTCGCCATATTTACGCGCAAGTAATTGCACCAAATGGTAATGAAGTTTTAGCATCTGCATCAACTTTAGATAAAGAAGTTAAATCTACTATAGCGTATACAGGTAACATTAATGCTGCTTCTGCAGTAGGTGCTGCAATTGCTAAAAAAGCACTTGCAAAAGGCATTAGCTCAGTCGCATTCGATCGTTCAGGTTTTCAATACCACGGTCGTGTTCAAGCATTAGCTGACGCAGCGCGTGAAGCTGGTCTTCAGTTCTAAGAGGATATCAACATGGTAAACAACGAGAAACAAACGAGTGACCTGCAAGAAAAATTAATTTCTGTGAACCGTGTTTCAAAAACTGTTAAAGGTGGTCGTATTTTTAGTTTTACGGCTTTAACAGTTGTTGGAGATGGTAATGGTCGTATCGGTTTTGGATATGGTAAAGCTAGAGAAGTTCCTGCTGCAATCCAAAAAGCGATGGAAAAAGCTCGTCGTAATATGATAACAATATCTATTAACGATGGCACTTTATTCCACCCTGTTAAAGGTACACATACAGGTTCACGTGTATTTATGCAACCTGCGCATGAAGGTACGGGTATCATCGCTGGTGGTGCTATGCGTGCTGTTCTTGAAGTCGCTGGTGTGCGTAACGTACTTGCAAAAACTTATGGGTCAACAAATCCAATCAATGTAGTGAGAGCTACTATGGATGCATTGGCTGCAATGAAATCACCCGAAATGATTGCTGCTAAACGTGGTAAGTCTATCGAAGATATCATCGGATAATAGATAGGGGATTGAAATGTCTAAATTAATTAAAATTACACAGACTAAAAGTTCAATTGGTCGTTTGCCTAAACATAAAGCAACGCTAATGGGTCTAGGTCTACGTCGTATTGGACATACTGTTGAGCGTCAGGACACTCCTGCGATTCGCGGCATGATCAATCAAGTATCATATATGATTAAGGTAGAGGAGTAGTTTATGCGTTTAAATACTCTTTCTCCAGCTGAAGGTTCACGTAACAGTGAAAAGAGGCTTGGACGTGGTATTGGTTCTGGTTTAGGTAAAACTGGTGGTAAAGGTCACAAAGGTCAAAAAGCACGTTCGGGCGGTACAGTTCGTCGTGGATTTGAAGGTGGTCAAATGCCTTTATACAGACGCTTACCTAAATTTGGTTTCACTTCGCGCACAGCTAAATTTAATGCTGAAATTCGTCTTAATGAATTAGCTAAAGTTGACAGCGATGTTATCGATTTAGCTGCATTAAAAGAAGCTAACTTAGTTGATCTTCAAGTCGAAACTGTTAAAGTAATTCTTTCAGGTAAAATTGAAAAGGCAGTGACTCTTAAAGGTATTGGAGCAACTAAAGGTGCTCGTGCAGCAATTGAAGCTGCCGGTGGAAAAATTGAGGAATAATTAAGATATGGCAAAGCAACCAGGCTTAGAATTTCAAAGTGCTAAAAGTGGCATGCAAGAATTAAAAAGTCGATTATTATTCGTAATCGGTGCTTTAATTGTATTCCGTATTGGTTCTTACATCCCTATTCCTGGTGTAAATACAGCTGTGCTAGCGCAATTAATGGAACAAAGTAGTGGTACCATGTTAGACATGTTTAACTTGTTTTCAGGTGGTGCCATGAGCCGAGCTTCTATATTCACGCTGGGTATTTTGCCATATATTTCTGCATCCATTATCGTTCAGTTACTTGGGGCAATTGTTCCAAGTATAGCTGAATTAAAAAAAGAAGGTGAGTCTGGTAAGAAAAAAATAACTCAATACACTCGTATAGGTACTTTATTTCTTGCTACCATTCAAGCTATAGGTATATCTGTTGGGTTACCTAACATGATAGCTGGTTTGGTTTTAAATCCTGGATTCCCCTTCTATTTCACTTCTGTAGTGAGTTTAGTCACTGGTACCATGTTTTTGATGTGGTTAGGTGAACAAATCACAGAAAGGGGTGTTGGTAACGGAATATCAATTTTAATTTTTGCTGGTATTGTTGCTGGATTCCCATCAGCAATAGCTCAAATATTAGAGATGGCAAGAGAAGACAGCTCGAATATCATTCTGGTATTAGGTGTTGGTATTCTTGTATTAGCCGTGACTTATTTCGTTGTTTTCATCGAAAGAGGTCAGCGCAGGATTGTAGTAAATTATGCCAAAAGACAAGAAGGTAGAAGAGTATACCAAGCACAATCAACTCATTTACCGTTAAAAATTAATATGGCGGGTGTATTACCAGCTATTTTTGCAACGAGTATTATTCTTTTCCCTGCTACTATTACCACATGGCTTGGAACGAGTGAGAAATTTGTTTGGTTAACATATATCTCTTTAGCTTTAGAGCAAGGCAAACCCTTGTATATTATTCTATTAGCTTCAGCTATTATTTTCTTCTGCTTTTTCTATACAGCATTAATGTTCAATCCAAGAGAAATTGCTGATAATTTAAAAAAATCAGGTGCTTTTATTCCTGGGATTCGCCCAGGTGAGCAAACTGCTAAACATATTGATGCCATTACCGTTAGATTAACTTTAGTTGGTTCATTGTATATCACGTTTATTTGTTTAGTTCCTGATCTCATGAAAAGTTTCTTTGGACTCCCTTTTAATCTAGGTGGTACATCAATGTTAATCGTTGTTGTTGTTATCATGGATTTTATGGCACAAGTTCAATCTCTTCTCATGTCTACACAGTATGGTCCAGCGCTTGAAAAAGCTAATTTGAGAAATAGCGGTCGATAAGAAATCGATCAATATAGTGATGAGGTATCTATGAAAGTTAGAGCATCAGTTAAAAAACTCTGTCGTAATTGTAAGATAATTAAAAGACACGGTGTTTTAAGAGTTATCTGTAGTAGCGAACCAAAGCATAAACAACGTCAAGGTTAAAAAAAGCTTGCTTTTTTTAAAATTTTTGGTATTGTGATGTGCTTTAAATGTAACAGCTAAGCTTGAGTATCCTGAAAACGGGCTTTTCAGCGCTTAGCTGTTGTTTTATTTATTTTTTTAACTAAGGAGTGCACAGTGGCCCGTATTGCAGGCATAAACATTCCTGACCAAAAACACGCTGTAATTGGCTTGATGTCAATTTATGGTATCGGTAAAACTCGTTCTAAAGCAATATGTGCAGCGGCGGGTATTCCTGAAAGTTTGAAGGTCAGAGAGCTCAATGAAGAGCAAATCGAAAAACTTCGTGAAGAAGTAGCTAAGTACACTGTTGAAGGTGACTTACGTCGTGAAGTTACTCTAAGTATTAAACGTTTAATGGACATTGGTTGCTATCGTGGTGTTCGTCATCGTAGAGGTTTACCTGTACGCGGACAAAGAACTAAAACAAACGCTCGCACAAGAAAAGGTCCACGTAAACCAATTAAAAAATAATAGGGTAATCTATCATGGCAAAAACTCCTGTACGCGCGCGTAAGCGTGTCAAAAAACAAGTCGCGGATGGTGTAGCTCATATCCACGCTTCTTTCAATAATACAATAGTGACTATAACAGATCGTCAAGGTAATGCTTTAGGTTGGGCAACTGCTGGTGGTTCTGGATTTAGAGGTTCACGTAAATCTACTCCATTTGCTGCGCAAGTAGCTGCGGAAAGATGTGCTGAATCTGTAAAAGAATATGGCATTAAAAACCTTGAAGTAATGGTGAAAGGACCTGGTCCTGGCCGCGAATCAACGATTCGTGCATTAAATGCAGCTGGTTTTCGTATCACGAACATCACTGATGTAACACCTATTCCACATAACGGCTGCAGACCTCCTAAAAAGCGTCGTGTTTAATACTACTATTGGATTATTGGAGAAATAACAATGGCTAGATATCTAGGGCCAAAGCTCAAATTGAGCCGTCGTGAAGGCACTGATTTATTCCTTAAATCAGGCGTCAGAGCGGTCGACACAAAATGTAAAATTGAACAAGCACCTGGTCAGCATGGTGCACGTAAACCACGTCTTTCAGATTATGGTGTTCAGTTAAGAGAAAAGCAAAAAGTTCGTCGTATGTACGGTATTTTAGAACGTCAATTCCGTAATTACTACAAAGAAGCAACTCGTCTTAAAGGTAACACAGGTGAAAACCTTCTTCAGTTACTTGAAGGCAGATTAGATAATGTTGTTTACAGAATGGGCTTTGGTTCAACTCGTGCTGAATCAAGACAATTAGTAAGCCACAAATCTGTGTTAGTGAATGGTAAAGTTGTAAATATTCCTTCTTACCAAGTTTCACCAAATGACACAATTACGATTAGAGAAAAAAGCAAAAAACAAGCTAGAATTACAGCAGCTCTTGAGTTAGCTGATCAACGTGAAAAACCAACTTGGATTGAAGTTGATTCTAGTAAAGTCGAAGGAATATTCAAACGTAAGCCAGAGCGTTCTGACTTGTCGGCTGATATTAACGAGAGTTTAATTGTCGAACTTTACTCTAAGTAATGTTTTAAAGCTTTGTTAAAGAGAGGACACAATGCTGGGTTCTGCAACAGAATTTCTTAAACCACGATTAGTTGAGATTGAACAATTAAGTTTAACTCATGCCAAAGTTACCTTGGAACCATTAGAGCGCGGCTTTGGACATACGCTTGGTAATGCTTTGCGCCGTATCTTATTGTCTTCTATGCCTGGTTGTGCAGTCACAGAAGTTGAAATAGATGGTGTTTTGCATGAATACAGCACAAAAGAAGGTGTACAAGAAGATGTTCTGGAAATATTGTTGAACCTTAAAAGTTTAGCAATTAGGGTTCATGGTAAGGATGATGTCATGCTTACCTTGAATAAAACAGGTGTTGGTCCTGTTCTCGCAAGTGATATTACCATTCCTGGTGATGTTGAAATTGCGCAACCTGATCAAGTCATATGTCACCTAACGCAACCAGACTCTAGTTTATCTATGCGTATTCGTGTTCAGCGTGGTAGAGGTTATATACCAGCATCTGCACGTTTACACATTGATGAAGATGAGCGCCCTATCGGTCGTTTATTAATAGATGCTTCTTTTAGCCCTATTGATCGTATTTCTTATAATGTAGAAGCTGCTCGTGTTGAACAACGTACCGATCTTGATAGATTAATTATCGAGATGGAAACGAATGGTACCATCGAACCTGAAGAGGCTATTCGTCGTGCTTCAACTATTCTTGCTGAGCAACTTGATGCATTTGTCGATTTACGTGATGTTCGTCAACCAGAAGTGAAAGAAGAAAAACCTGAATTTGATCCTGTCCTTTTACGACCTGTTGATGATCTTGAATTGACAGTTCGTTCTGCAAACTGTTTAAAAGCAGAGTCTATTCACTATATTGGTGATTTGGTACAAAGAACAGAAGTTGAGTTGCTTAAAACTCCTAATTTAGGTAAGAAATCTCTTACTGAAATTAAAGACGTGCTTGCCTCACGTGGGTTATCTCTTGGTATGCGTCTTGAGAATTGGCCCCCTGCAAGCATTGCAGAAGATTGATCGACTATTTATAGTCTTATAAGAAGGATATAGTTATGCGTCATCGTAAAAGTGGACGTCAACTTAATCGTAACAGTAGCCATCGCCAAGCGATGTTTCGTAATATGGCTGCCTCATTGATTGAGCATGAAATCATAAACACTACGCTACCAAAAGCGAAAGAGTTGCGTCGTATTGTAGAACCATTAATTACACTAGCTAAAAATGATAGTGTAGCTAATCGTCGTATTGCCTTTGCTCGTACTCGTGTTCCTGCGGTTCGTGACAAAAATGGTAAAATTGTTTTTGATGTAGTTATGAAATTATTTAATGATTTAGGTCCAAGATTTGCTAACCGTCAAGGTGGATATACTAGAATATTAAAAGCTGGTTTCCGTCCTGGTGACAATGCACCAATGGCCTATATTGAGTTTGTTGACCGCCCTGCGGTTGAAAACACTACTGAAGCGTAATTTAAATTACTCTTTAATTAAGAATGCCCACTTATGTGGGTATTTTTTTGCCTGTTATTTTAATGGATATTATAATGTCATCCTTTTTTTCTCATCGATTTTCAGTCGCTCCAATGCTCGATTGGACAACAAGACATTGCCGTGTATTTCATCGTAGCCTAACAAAAAATGCTATGCTGTATACTGAAATGATCACTACGGGTGCAATTATTCACGGTAAGTACGATCATCTTTTATTTAATCAAATTGAATCGCCGATTGCGCTTCAATTAGGGGGGGCAAATCCTACAGAATTAGCTTTCTGTGCAAAAAAAGCGGAAAGTTATGGGTATAATGAAATCAATTTGAATGTAGGTTGCCCGTCAGATCGAGTGCAAAATGGTAAATTTGGTGCTTGTCTTATGGCTGAGGCTGATCTGGTTGCAGAATGTATTGATGCCATGAGTAACGCAGTCAATATTCCAGTCACTGTTAAAACGCGTATTGGTATTGATGAATTAGATTCTTATGAATTTTTAGTGAATTTTATCGAAACTATCAAAAAAAAGTCAGGGTGTACCCATTTTATTATTCATGCCAGAAAAGCTTGGCTAAACGGTCTTAGCCCTAAACAGAATAGAGAAATACCACCACTTGATTACGACAGAGTATTCAAATTAAAGCATGACTTTCCTGAGTTAACTATCATCTTAAATGGAGGGCTGAAGGACATTAATCTAGCCCATTCTCTTTTACAACATGTTGATGGTGTGATGTTAGGCAGAGAAGCATATCAAAACCCCATGATCTTATTAGGTGTTGACAAACTATTTTTTGATGAGCAACCCCTAGCTTTTGATATTTCATCTGATAAAATGGTTGAAAAAGCGATCCTAGCTGTTGAATCTCTATATCCCTATATTGAAAATGAACTCTCAAAAGGTAATAAATTATCTCATATTACAAGGCATATGGTTGGTTTATTTACTGGGATTAAAGGATCTAAACAATGGAGAAGGGATTTAAGTGAATTAGCTCATAGGCCTTCTGCAGATAATCGTATTCTTGAAAATGCACTTTTGCACATAAAAAATGCTAGATAATCAGCTAGATGCAAAAATAAAACCCCTGGATTAAAAATGAACAGGGGTTTTTGATTGGTTTAGGCCTGTAATTATCTAAATACTAAGTATATATTACTATTCCCTCTAATGATATTTAACGCAACGACTTTAGGTTTATCTTGCAATATTTTTTTCAATTGGCTTACTGATTCAACTGGTGTACGGTTTGCGCTGATAATGATGTCATCTTTTTGCAACGTGTATCTTTCAGCTACTGAATTTTTTTCTACACTTTCGATTTTAACACCTTTTAAACCGTCATCACTCGAATGATCTACAAGTACAGCCCCAGTCAAGAATGGAGATATGTCTTCAGCATTTGCAGTATTAACTGAATCAGGTAACAAAGTCACTTTGACATCTAATTCTTTACCATCCCTAATTAGACCCACATTCACTTCCTCACCTGGTGGTGTTGTTGCAATGCGCGCACGGAGTTCAGCAAAACTTTTAAGTGGTTTGCCTTCTAATGAGACTAATATATCTCCTGATTTGATTCCTGCTTTATCAGCAGCTGAATCAGATAGTACTTCACTTACAAATGCCCCTCTTTGAGCTTCAACGTTGAAAGCTTTTGCGATATCTGGCGTCATTTCACTACCTTTAATACCCAGTATGCTGCGTTTTACCTCGCCATGCTCAATTAATTGTTGGCTAAGATTTTTTGCCATATTACTAGGAATAGCAAAGCCAATCCCAATGTTACCACCACCTGGCGCTAATATAGCGGTATTAATACCAATTAGCTCACCATTTAGATTAATCAATGCACCACCTGAGTTTCCTTGATTTATAGATGCATCCGTTTGTATAAAGTTTTCTAAACCTTCTAGATTTAGCCCTGTTCTACCTAATGCGGATATAATACCTGAAGTAACTGTTTGGCCTAATCCAAAAGGATTTCCTATCGCAATAGAGAAATCACCCACCCTTAATGCATCCGAATCAGCAATTTTGATTTCTGTTAAATTTTCAGGGTTTTCAACTTTTAGTAAGGCAATGTCAGACTGTGCATCACTGCCTATTAATTTAGCATCGAACTCTTTACCATCATTGAGTTGAATGCGTATCTCTGAAGCCCCCTCTATGACGTGATTATTTGTGATTATATAGCCATCTTTTGCGTTAATAATGACACCAGAGCCTAAACCTGAGAATTTATTAGGGCCTCTTTGTCTTGAACTATCTCCGGGGAAGTTTGGACCAAAGAAGTATCTAAATTCTTCAGGAATTTCGTTAGTTCTTTGACTCTGTCTTTCACCTGATACTTTCACCGAAACGACTGCAGGAAGTACTTTTTCAAGCATAGGTGCAAGTGATTGCTCTTCGATGATCGCTGCAGGCAGACTCGCTTCTGCACTCATGTAGGGGGTTAAGTATAAACCTAAGCTCAATGCAATGGCTGTAAATAATTTGGACGTTTTATTTTTTGATAGGTACATAATTGCTCCTAGTTAAGTAATGTTATTACTTGATATTATTCAAAGCTTCTAGGATGTAAACCTAAAAGTTTTGCGCTTGTCATTCATACTATATAGGCACTTATTAAAATTGAAAGACCTATTTCTGTAAAGTTGTTTAAATTGGTAACTTGATTTTATAAGTTATTAAAACAACATTTAAAGCTGAATAAAAACAAAAAATTTCGTCTATGTATTATTGGGATTGTTTCTTAGAGGTTGCTACTAACAATAAATACCCAATAATCCCTGATGCAATTGATCCAGACAGAATTCCAACCTTAGCATAGTTTATAAGTTCTTTGCTAGCTTCATCAAAGGCCAAAATACTAATAAATATAGACATGGTAAATCCTATTCCGCAAATAAATGATACTCCTAGTATTTGACCGAAATTAACATTTTCAGGGAGCTTGCATATTCCTCTTTTTATAGCGAACCATGCAAAGGAAAAAATCCCAATTGGTTTTCCTAACAATAAACCAAGCGCAATCCCTAAAGGTAAGGGACCTGCAATTTTGCTAAGTTCAATGCCTGCCAATTCAATACCTGAATTAGCAAAGGCAAAGAGAGGAAGAATACACCAAGTAACCCATGGATGAAGTGTATGCTCTAAGCGTTCTAATGGTGATTCTGTCTGATGCAGCAGATCTGATTTCTTCGGACGCAGAGGAATAGAAAATCCTATGATTACCCCAGCAATTGTTGCATGTACACCTGATTTAAGAACGGCTACCCAAAGTATTATCCCTATAAGCATATAAGGAGTGATTTTTTTGATGCCTAGCATATTCATTAATAGCAAAATGAAACTAGCAATAGCTGCCACGCCAATAGCTTCCCAATAAATGTCTTTTGTATAAAAAAATGCGATGATTAAAATAGCGCCCAAATCATCAATGATCGCAAGAGCCAGTAGGAATATTTTAAGTGTCATAGGAATACGAGAGCCTAATAATGAAAGCACCCCTACAGCAAAAGCTATATCTGTAGCCGTTGGTATCGCCCAGCCACGCAATGTTTCTCTAGAAAAAAGATTAAACAACACAAAAATAATTGCAGGAATAGCGATACCGCCAATCGCAGCAATAAGAGGAAATAATGCCTTTTCTTTCGTGTTAAGTGCTCCTATGAGTAATTCTCTTTTAACTTCTAAGCCAATCACCAAGAAAAAAATAGCCATTAAGCCATCGTTAATCCAATGTAATAAAGATTCTTGTATTTTTATTTCACCTATTCCTATTGTGAAATAAAGATGAAGCACAGTATCATACACTCCCCCTAGTGGACTATTTGCGATGAGTAATGCAATCATCGCAGCTATAATGAGGATTATTCCTCCACTCGCTTCAAATTTGATAAAACGTCTAAATAATTCTTCCATCTTTTTCTCCATAAACAATTAAGGTTTATTTACTATCTCATTGTGATAATTACTTCTTGTAACTTCTTGCCAATAGTTTTACACAAGCAATGTTATATATAAAAATATAAACTGTAAATAAAAACACTGTTATTTTATACAGATGTGATATAATTAACTCAGTCTTTGCCAGTTTAACATATTTCTTGCAAAGAAATATCTTAGGAGATAATTATGAAATCATTAACTAATAGACAACAAGAGATTTATCAATTAATAAAAGATGCTATACATGAAACGGGCATGCCACCAACGAGACAAGAAATTGCAAAGCAATTAGGTTTTCGCTCTGCCAACGCTGCTGAAGAGCATTTGAAAGCATTAGCAAAAAAAGGCTATATTGAAATGTTGGCTGGAACATCAAGAGGTATTAAATTATTAATCAATGAGGATGTATTGCAAAAGGAACCTGAGGGGTTACCTTTAGTGGGTAAAGTGGCTGCAGGTGAACCTGTGCTTGCAATAGAAAATATAGACAGTTATTTCCAAGTGGATGCGAATTTATTTACGCCAAGCGCAGATTATTTATTGAGAGTGGAGGGTACATCAATGATAAATATAGGAATAATGGATGGCGATCTTTTGGCTGTGCATAAGACTGAGCAAGTCAGAAATGGGCAAGTTGTGGTTGCAAGAGTTAACGATGAAGTGACTGTGAAAAGATTGAAAAAAGAAGGTAATATTATTTATTTAATTGCGGAGAATGATGAATTTGAACCGATTGCAGTGGATTTGCGAATTGAACAGTTTGCTATTGAAGGTCTCGCTGTTGGTGTAATTCGTAACAAATCATTTCTATAGAGTGTTTGATTAAGGAAGTTATCTTCCTTAAGATAACTACAAATCACCTCAAGGAAGCTATTGGTTTTTATAATGGCATCATGAATTGTCAGTAGGGTAAGAACCAAGAATTTTAAGAAAACGAGTTTGTTTTCTTAAGGCTTCCAAGGCATTTTGTAAATGACTTGAACTACTATTTCCTTCAACATCAATATAAAACATTTCCTCCCAAGGATTTCCCTTCATCGGCCTTGATTCAAGTTTTTTCATGATGATATTATGTTCTTTTAGTATCACCAATGCCTCCACTAAAGCACCGGCATGTTGTCCAGTTGCCATTAAAAAGGTTGTTTTGCTTGGTATATGCTCTGGTATTTCGTTTTTTTGCCTGCTTAATATTAAGAACCTAGTCATATTCTGCCCTTGGTTAGAAGGAGCCTTTTGTATAAGAGACAATCCATACATTTCTCCCCCTGCTTGACTTCCAATTGCAACATGTCCTTTAGAGTTGAGTTGACTTACTTTTTCCATCGCAGATGCTGTACTCTCGCAATAAACCACTTTCCAATTTGGGTATTGGGCTAAAAATTTGCTACATTGCTGGAAGGGTTGAGGGTGACTATATACAGTGGTGATTTCATCTAGTGATATAGGCGTTATGCCCATGAGGCAATGATCTATTGGAATAATTTTTTCACCTACTGCAAAAAGATGTGTATTTTGCAATAAGTCATAAACTTCATTAATTGCACCTGAGCTGCTGTTTTCTAAGGGAACAATTGCATACTCTCCTTGGCCTTGTTCTACAGTTTGGAATATTTCTTCAAAATTATGAGCGTAGCATTCTATTATTTTATCAAGATTTGCTCGACCAAATTCTCTTGCAGCTACATGCGAGTAGGAACCTTTAGGTCCCAAAAAAACAACTCTAGCTGTATTACTTTCGGTGCTGTTGATCTGCTGGTTTATCCACTTTTGTTGAGTTTGAACAGATTGGGCAATAATTGTTTTAAACAGGCTGATGACAAATGATTCATCTAACCCATAAGATTTCCCTAATTTGACTAAACGATTTAATAACTCATCTTCTCTAGCAACATCTTTAATAGGTTTATGTATTTCCAATTTTATTTTAGCTACTTCAGTAGCTAATTCAATTCTGCTACTCAAGAGGGTAAGTATTTTTTCATCTATATCAGTGATTTTGTCACGTATGTCAATCAAAATTGGGTTATTCATCATTAGAACTCGCTTATCTTAATGCATAGATTATGCTTATTATTTGTAGCGTAATTAATAGGGTAGCACTTGTGTCAAGGCCTAGGTTTGACAAAATAGATAAAAAAGTTTTATTCATACTCTGTCATAAGAGTGATATTATACTCATTTGATAATAACAGATTAAGCCCAATGAATAAAATGATAATCTTCTCAGTTTCTTTAACCGATTTTAATTTAAAGGTGGTAAGGTGAAATATAAAGTGGCCCTTACTGGAGGCATTGGTAGCGGTAAAACAACTGTAAGTCAACAATTTGAAGCACTTGGTGTATCTGTAGTTGATGCCGATATTATAGCCAGGGAAGTTGTTTTACCTAAATCAAAAGGACTCGTGCAGTTAGTGACTCTTTTAGGAGACTCTATTTTAAATCCAGATGGTACCTTAGATAGAGCGTATTTACGTCACATGATGTTTAATGAGAATGAAAACGCTTTATTAATCAAAAACAAAGTAAATGCAATTTTGCATCCTTTGATAAAAGAAACAACACAACGCTACTTCAATGAAGCAACATCTGATTATGTGCTTTGGGTTGTTCCTTTGCTTTTTGAAAATAAACTTAACCATGAAGCCCAAAGAGTTCTTGTTATTGATGTACCTGAATCTATTCAAATTAAAAGGACAATTAATAGAGACTGTGTTAGTGAAGCACAAGTAAAAAAGATTATTGAAGCTCAAATTCCACGTGTGAAGAGGATAAATATGGCAGATGATATATTAAATGGTCATTTGCCTTTGGATGAAATGAAAGAACAAGTGAAGTTGTTACATCATCACTATATACAATTAGCTAAGAAATTTAAGAAGAGTAGTCGTTAGGATAAAGTAATTACATGACAGAAATAATTTTTGAACACCCGTTAACAGAAAAAATGCGTACCTGGCTTAGGCTTGAGTACCTCTTTAAATCAATAAATTGCAGTAAAGAAATTGACTCTGAATCAATGGCGATCAACCATTTAAGGTCACTAATTGAAATTTCAGAAGTCCTTGAAAGAGGAGACATTAAAGTCGACTTATATAAGGATTTAGATAGATTTCAGGCAAAATTTTCTTTTTGGTCACAAGCTGCAGATGTTGATCAGAATGTTATAAGTAACTGGCAAAATAAGTTAAAATCCCTATCTGAGGGCATCAAACAAGCGGGTCGCTTTAATACCCACTTACAAAACGATAAATTATTAAATGTAGTACGTCAAAGAATTGCTATACCCGGTGGCTGCTGTAATTTTGATTTGCCAACATTTCATGTATGGTTACATTTACCTAAATATCGGCAGCAAGAGATTATCAACGATTGGTTTAGACCTCTAGAAATACTTTATGAAGTGATAGCAACAATTAATGATTTGACTCGTAATATGGGGCAGCTCAAGCAAGTAGTCGCTAAAAAAGGTTTTTTTCAAGATGTCGCTGAAGATAAAGAGTTGTTGAGATTACATTTGTCAACTCAAGACTTAATTTATCCTCAGGTTTCAGGAGTGAAAAATCGTTTTATGATTAGATTTTTACCTTATGATGCTGAAGCAGGTTTTGTTCCTGAACAATTAAGTTTTACATTAGCCACATGCTAAGTTACTTTGTTTATTAGTTGATTATGACAAAATCTCTATCACTGAAATGGCGAGTTGGTTTGACCACATTTTTTCTAAGTGCATTACTTATACCCTCTTTTTTTTCAATGTTCTCCCATTGGCATGAGCATGAGTCATCCGATAAAAAGAATAATCACTTAGCTTCTTTGATGAGTAAAAATCAATTAGTGGTCAGAGTGATTAATTCCCCTTTTTCATTGGTTGATTCAGATTATTCTAAGGGCTTTAATGTTGAATTGGTTGATGCCTTTGTGACTAGCTTAGGACTTGAATTAGACATAGAACATATCGCATCAATCGATGAAATTCAGGAGGAAGTGGACATTATTATAGGAGTTTCAAATGCACCTAATTCAAATTGGGTGAAGGGGCCTGCACTTTATACCCATAATTTGCAACTTGTGTCATTGCATACTTATCAAGCTAATGAGTTGGAAAAAAAATCATTAGGCATATTATCTTTAAGTCAATCTATTAAAAATCAGACTTCGGCACAAGACATATTAAAACAAGATCCCTCAAACAAAAATTACACTTTAGATAATTCGGATCAAAGTCATCAATTTAAGTTCTCCACTGTTATTGCACATCAAGATAATAACTCGTTTATTCCACTTATTAACTTAGCAAATAAGGAAAGTGATTTTGCTTTAGTTGACTCTGTTTCTGCAGCACTCTTTCGACGGATTGAACCGAACCTGAAAATTATAGCTAATATTTCAGAGAATGAAGAATTTGCATGGTTTTTCTATTCACCTAGTGCAGATGAATCGTTGCTAAACGCATTTAAGTCATTTCATGCATCAAACGAAACAGAAACTTTATTAGCGAAATTAGCAGAAAAATATTTTAATATCATCAGTTCATTTGATAAGTCTCAAACGTATTATTTTGTGCAAGCTGTCGAAAAAAAATTACCAGAATTTGAACCGTTATTTAAGCAATATGCGGGTGAATTTGATTGGCGTTTAATTGCTGCTATTGCTTATCAAGAGTCCCATTGGGATCCTAAGGCTAAATCTCCAACCGGTGTTAGGGGAATGATGATGCTGACGCTAGATACTGCGAAGTATTTAGGTGTAGATGATAGATTAGACACAGAAAAAAGTATAATAGGAGGAATAGAATATCTTAGGTTTCTTCTCAAAAGAATTCCTCAAACCGTAGATGAAGATGATAAAATCTGGTTTGCTTTAGCAGCATATAATATGGGCATCGGACATTTATGGGATGCGAGAGAATTGACTCTACAAAGTGGAGGTGATCCTGATAAATGGCATGATTTGAAAAACCATTTGCCTAAGCTGCGAGATGAAAACGTTTACCCGGATTTAAAATATGGCTATGCGCGCGGTGATGAAGCGTTAATTTATGTAGAAAATATTAGGCGTTTTTATACCACGCTTTTAGGCCTTGATAGACTTGAGGATATAGAGTCTAAACGAATAGAAAAATCTTGATTATGTATATGTTGCTAAGAATTCCTTTCTAGCAGAATGTTATTTTAATATATAGTTTTACATTTCATATAAATGCTCAATACATTAAAATTCTAATTGATTTAGTCGTAATAGATAGATTGACTAAGATTGAGCGAAAAAATAGAGGATAGGTTTGCCAGTGAAAATATACTTAGTCGGTGGAGCTGTGCGTGATGGATTGCTTGAGTTACCTATTAAGGATCATGACTGGGTTGTTGTGCAATCAAACCCCGAACAAATGCTGAAAGAAAAATTCATCCCTGTAGGTAAGGATTTTCCTGTTTTTTTACATCCAACCACCCATGAAGAATATGCTTTAGCTCGAACAGAACGAAAAATAGGCGTAGGTTACACAGGATTTGCTTGTTTTGCTTCAGAGGATGTCACTATCGAAGAAGATTTGCTCCGTCGCGATTTAACCATAAATGCCATCGCATTTGATTTTGAGGCATTTAAAAAAGATCACACTGATTGTATTGTTGCAGAAAAAGCACTTATTAAATTTAAACGCTTATATGCAATAAATGCCCAGGATGTTGCACACTATCTTGTAGACCCTTTTTATGGTCTGAGTGATTTGAAATCTAAAACCCTTAAACATGTTTCAGAGGCATTTAAAGAAGATCCTCTTAGAGTGCTTAGATTAGCCCGTTTTTATGCTCAATTTTATGTTCTTGGTTTTAGAATTGATATAACGACTCAAAAGTTAATAGGGTTAATGGTCAGTAATAGAGAGTTAACCGAGCTAACAAAAGAGCGTGTATGGGTAGAATCATTAAAAGCACTTAAGACAGACAGTCCTCATGTCTATTTTAAGTTTTTACAAGACACCAAAGCATTAGAACAAATTTATCCTGAATTTGATAAATTGATCAATGATAAAACTCTAAATTATCTTGAAAAAATTAGCCAAATAACAGATTCCCCTGAGTTAAGGTTTGCCGTCTTGTTGAGTGATATCACGAAAATTAGTATAGAAAGAATGAATAAAGCTCAATTTAACGCTTTTTTTCATGAATTACGCATCAGTAATGAATTTACAGCCATGGTTTGGGTTGCGTCTCAAATAGGGTCATGGGAAAAACTTTTTGAACTCTCAGCTAATGAAATTCTAGCGCTTTTAGCGACAATAAATTATCCAAGGCAAATTGAAAACTTAGATCATTATATCTCTATGAGCTCTCTTATCTCAAAAATCAATAAACCAAACTGTGAAATGACCTTACAGCAGAATAGGCTTAAGAAACAGTTTCTAGAAGAACTACACACCCAATTAGAGGCGATTAATGCAAAAAAATATATTGATATGGGGCTAGCTGGCATAGAAATTAAAGAGGCACTAATTACAGAAAAAAAAGCCATAATTACGGAGATATTAAAAAAATACGATAGATTAAAGTTAGTCCAATAAATCTATAGGCAATAATAAGGTAAATTTAAGGAATGCAGTTCTATTGAATTTAAATAATCTCTTTTGTTTTAAAAATATTCCTTTTTAGTATTGAGAATTTATGAATACACTGTATAATCTTGCGACCCACGTTACGCTACTGTTTATTCCCAAAACACTAGCCCAATTGAATTAACTCGAAGGGGTAAGAATTCGATTTTTTAACGGTGAATCAAATGATTCAAAAGTGGTTTTATTTTAAAATTAGGTAAATTAATAATGAAAACTTTTACAGCTACTCCATCGACAATCAAACGTGAATGGTTTGTTGTCGATGCGACAGGTAAAACATTAGGTCGTTTAGCAAGTGAAATTGCACGTCGTCTTCGCGGTAAGCATAAACCTGAATACACTCCTCACATGGATACAGGTGATTATATCATCGTTATCAATGCTGAAAACGTTGCAGTGACAGGTAAAAAACGCACCGATAAAATGTATTATCGTTATACAGGTTATGTTGGTGGCTTGAAGGAAGCAACCTTTGAGCAAATGATTGAACGTCATCCTGAGCGTGTTATTGAAATTGCGGTAAAAGGCATGTTACCTAAAGGTCCATTAGGTCGTGACATGTACCGTAAACTTAAAGTTTACGCTGGTGCAGAGCATAATCATGCAGCGCAACAACCGCAAATCTTAGACATCTAATCGGGGTATATAAAATGGCTGTTAATCAAAACTACGGTACAGGGCGCCGCAAAAGCTCAACTGCTCGTGTATTTATCAGACCAGGTACTGGTAATATCGTGATCAATAAACGCACTTTAGAAGAGTATTTTGGTCGTGAGACTTCTCGCATGGTAGTCCGTCAACCATTAGAGTTATTGTCAATGACTGAAAAATTTGACTTATACATCACTGTTAAAGGTGGCGGTATTTCAGGTCAAGCAGGTGCTATTCGCCATGGTATCACTCGTGCATTAATGGAATATGATGAAACTTTACGTCCTGAATTACGTAAAGCTGGCTTTGTTACTCGTGATGCTCGTCAAGTTGAACGTAAGAAAGTTGGTCTACGTAAAGCACGTAAACGTCCACAATTCTCAAAACGTTAATCGTTTTATTGTCAATATCCCAGTATTTTCTGGGATATTGCAAAACTTTAAAAGAGACGGGTCATTCCCGTCTTTTTTTGTATAAGTCACACAGCGACATCAACCATGAAAAATACAACGCAAAGCAATCCCAAAAACAATTCTCAAAACAGTTCTTTAAGAGCCTTAGGGTGGTCAATACTCCTTTTTCCTATTTGCTTGGTTTTATTTGAATTTACCGTATATATAGGCAATGATATGACTCAGCCTGCTATGCCTAAGCATATATTACCTTTTTTTAATGCGGGTGAAGAGTGGAACACTAAATCAATGAGTTATTACATCATTGGAGGCATGATATTACAGTGGATCATAGGCCCATTGGCAGACAGAAAAGGTCGACGTCTTGTTATGCTAAGTGGTGTATTATTTTTTATGATAATGTGCCTTGTGATATTACTAGCTAATTCGATAGAACAGTTTATGGCTATCAGATTATTACAAGGAATAGGTTTATGTTTTATTGGAGCGGTTGGCTACGCAGCTATTCAAGACTCGTTTAGTGAAACTATTGCAATTAAATTGACTGCAATAATGGCAAATGTCTCTCTCATCGCCCCTATGCTTGGGCCATTGATGGGAAGTGAAATGATTAAATATGTTCCTTGGCAAATGATATTTGTTCTTTTTGCAGGTTTGTCCTTGATTGCTTTTGCAGGACTTTTTAAATCTATGCCAGAAAGTGCCCCTTTAAAAGATAACCCTCTTGTTGTTAAGGAAATTTATAGAGATTATGTGCAGGTGCTGACCAACCCCCAATTTTTAAGAGGAGCTTTAGCAATAGGCTTTGCTGTTATTCCCCTTTTGACTTGGATTGCACAAACTCCTATGATTTTTATGGAACATAGGAATTTTTCTAATGAAGCCTACAGTTTGTTGCAAATCCCTGTATTTGTTTCTCTACTATGTGGTAATTTCACCTTAACAAAATTAACGGGTAAAGTAGCAGTCACAAGACCGATTTTTCTTGGGGCATTCCCTATGCTTTTAGGTGTATTGATTGCCGTTTTAGGGTTACTCTTTATCCCAGATGCCTTTGAGTTTATGGTTATAGGGGTTTCAATTTATGCCTATGGCTTAGGTGTGGCTAATGCAGGACTATATAGGCTAACCTTGTTCTCAAGCCATGTAAGCAAAGGAACCGTATCTGCAGGCTTAGGCATGATAAATGCCATCATGTTTGCAATAGGTATTGAAATAGCTAATGTAGTTTATTTAAAAATGGATTTGTTCGGATTCAATTTGATTTCTTTTATCTGCATTTTTGCGTGGTGCTATTTTGCTTATCGTTTTATTTTAATACATAAAAAATCAAAAGGGCTTTAATTGTACATTCTCTGTGTACTTAATAACACCATAAATAGTCATAAACCTAAGTATAATAAGGCTGTTAATGCGTTACTTAGGCTCTAGTTGCTTAATATGTTGAGTGAAGTAATAAATTGATATTTAAATGAATAAGCCAAGCAAATCATTTAAAAAGAGTTTTCCTTTATCTGTAATTTTCCAATGAGTTAAATTTTCAGTGATGAACTCTTTTTTTATGGCTTCTGTTATTGACGATTCAATGGCACAGAGAGTTAATCCAGTAAATGTTTCAAATTCTGCTTTAGGGGTGGGTTCAAACAATCTAAAACGGTTCATAAAAAATTCAAATGGTCTTTCCTCATTAGCGACTAGCCATGACTTATCTAAATAGGTTCCTGCCATGTAACCTTTAGGGTGTTTTATTTTTTGAATTCTTTCAATCGTTCCATCTAGATGGGTTATTTTTCCGTGGGCACCACAACCAATACCTATGTAATCACCAAAACGCCAATAATTGAGATTATGTGCGCATTGATACCCTTGTTTAGCGTACGCTGACGTTTCATATTGTATATATCCAGCTTGTGTTAATTTTTCATGGCCTTTTATATATATTTCCCATAATAAATCATCTTCTGGGAGTTGAGGTGGTTTAGACGCAAAGTTTGTATTCGGCTCTATTGTTAATTGGTACCAGGAAAAATGAGGTGGATTTAGTTGAATCATTTGATCTAAATCGGCCATGGCTTCATCTAAAGATTGATTAGGTAATCCATGCATGATATCTAAATTAAAACTTTGGAAAGGCACGCGGCTTGCTATATGAGCAGCAGCTATTGCCTCTTCTTGGTTATGAACTCTACCTAGTCGTTTCAATTTATCCGGATGAAAGCTTTGCACTCCGATTGAAAGACGGTTAACACCACTTTGATTAAAACTTAAAAATTTGTCCGCTTCAACACTGTTTGGGTTAGCCTCCATGGTTATTTCTGCATCAGGTGAAATGTTTACAATGGTTTTTATTCCACTGAGCAATTTTTGCATCGAGGCTTCGGATAGTAAGCTAGGTGTACCTCCACCTATGAAGACTGTTTTTATTTCTCTATTATAGATTAAAGGCAAAGATTGTTTTAAATCTAAGAGCAGATGATCTATATAATCCTCTTCTGGTAATTTAGATTTAAATGTATGAGAATTAAAATCACAATAAGGGCATTTTTCAATGCACCAAGGAATGTGAATATAAAGGCTTAAAGGGGGCAACTGTATTTGGTTGTGAATGTTAGTCAAAGTCATAAATGATTTATATTGTTGATGGGGATAGGTTTTGAAAATAATGTTTTAGTGACTGTAATGCAATCCCTCTGTGTGAAACTCGATTTTTTTCTTCTACGGTTAATTGTGCTGCCGTTTTACCCAGTTTAGGAACATAAAAATAAGGATCATAACCAAATCCTTCTTCACCTCTTGGTGTTAAAATGATCTCTCCATGCCAGACTCCTTGAAATATTTCAGGAGATGGGCAGTCAGCGTAAGGGAGATAAATGAGAGCGCAATAAAATGATGCATGAAAAATGATCTGTGGAGAGTGCTCTTTTATAGCTGCCAAAGTATGAATCAGTTTTAAGTTGTTTTCTTCGTCTGTTGCTGATCCTCCAGCATATCTTGCCGATATAATACCAGGCTGACCATTGATCGCATCAACGCATAAGCCTGAATCATCAGCTAAAGCAGGTAGACCAGTTTTTGAAGCGGCATGCCTTGCCTTTAAAATCGCATTTTCTACGAATGTTAAACCAGTTTCCTCAACAGATTCCACATGATAAGCGGACTGAGCTTCTATTTGTAAACCCAAATGTTCAACAAGAGGTTGAATTTCTTTTACTTTTCCTGGATTGCCTGTTGCGAGAATAATTTTTTTCATAAGATGGATTCTTTAAATTTAATGAGTCAAATAAAATAAAGGATAGAAATAACCTGCATTTGAGTATAATTCTTAAATAAATTAAGTCTATCATAACTTATTTAATAAAATAAAACAGATTTTACTCAGTTGTCTAGGTTATTAAAAGCACTAAAGCATGCTAAGATAGACAAAAGATGATTAAACTGACATGAGTATTTTTATGAATAATATAGCTAAGAATTTAGATGTAATCAGAAATCAAATTAATCAGGCCAAATTTAACGCTGCAAGGAGTGAAGACAATATTTCTCTTGTTGCTGTCAGTAAAACAAAACCGGTAGAAGATATCGAGCATGCGATTAGGGCTGGCCAGTATGTATTCGGAGAGAATTATGTCCAAGAAGGCATTAAAAAAATTCAATATTTTTCTGACAGTGATTATGCCAATAAATTAGAGTGGCATTTTATCGGGCCATTACAAAGTAACAAAAGTAAATTGGTTGCTGAACATTTTGACTGGATTCATACGGTTGATTCCCTCAAACTTATTTCTCGGCTTGGAAAGCAAAGACCCGCACATTTATCTAAACTAAATGTGTTGGTTCAAATAAATATCAGTCAAGAGACAAGCAAGTCTGGGATATATCTGAATGGAGCTGAACAGCTCATAGAAGCCATTAGATCTGAAGAGAGGCTTGTTTTTAGAGGATTAATGGCCATCCCCGCTCCTCTTCCCTTGATTCCGTCAAAGAGCGAGCTTGACAATCATTATAGAGTGCTTAGTGAACTGAAATTTAAATTTAATGAGTTGCAAAACATCTATCCCGAATCCCAGATTGACACTATTTCAATGGGAATGAGCGAAGATCTTGAGATTGCCATTAAAGCCGGTAGCACAATGGTCCGTATTGGCTCTGCAATTTTTGGGGCACGTGACTACAGTCGATAAATAACTTTTGTGAATATATAAATGATTAAATGAAAAAGAGGATTTTATGCCAAATACACCTATACGTTTAGGAGATAATGTTTACCCTAATTTAGCTTTTATTGGCGCTGGTAACATGGCAAGAGCCATAATTGCAGGTCTAGTGAAAACAGGCTATCCGAAAAAAGCCATTTGTGTCAGTGCTCCTTCGCTACAAAATAGAGAATTCATAAGTAATACTTATGGTGTGTTACACAAAGAAGATAATAAGCGTAATGCCAAAGAAGCGCATGCAATTATACTTGCGGTTAAACCACAAATGATGCAAGAAGTATGCTTGAAATTAAAAAATGAAGTGAATTTAAAAGACAAATTAGTGATTACATTAGCGGCAGGTATAGATACAGCTCAGTATAAAAAGTGGTTAGGTGAGTCAGTACAAATAGTGAGAGTAATGCCTAATACTCCCGCATTAATTGGTGAAGGAATGAGTGGAATTTTCTGTCCTTTGCAAACCTCAGAAGGCGCCAAACTTTTTGTTCAAAAATTGATGAAGAGTGTGGGAGAGGTTTGTTTTCTTGAAGATGAATCACAAATGCATGCTTTTATAGCCACTGCTGGAAGTTCACCAGCCTATTTTTTTAAATTCATGCAATTTATAGAAGCATCAGCTATTCAATTAGGTTGTTCTAAAGAAGAGGCAAAGCGTTTAGTTCTGCAATCAGCAAAAGGTGCCATATTGCTTGCTTGTGAAGCACCAGAATTATCTTTTCAAACACTTGCAGATCAGGTGACTTCCAAGGGAGGCACTACTGAGCAAGCACTTAATACATTTGACAAGCTTGATTTAGAAATGACTATTAAAGCCGCTATGTCTGCAGCTGCTGAAAAATCCAAAGCTATGTCAATTTCTTTTGCTGAAGATAATTCATAATTAAAACCAATTATGTTTCTTAAATCAAATGTTAAAGCCTTCTCTAAGAAAGCGAAGATATACCAGTAAGATAAACTGAGGTATTTCAGACGTATTTACTGGGTATTCAATGGCTGACAACAAGCCTTGTAATTAGGAGTTTTTATGATTAATTTAGTTTTTCAACTCATTGATTTATGTGTGATGTTTTTGTTTGTAAGAGTTTGGTTGCAACTTGTTCGAGCAGATTTCTACAATCCTTTTTCTCAAACGATTGTGAAATTAACAAATCCAGTTACTCAGCCTATCAGAAGTTTACTGCCATCTAAAAGCAAGATTGATGCAGCTAGTGCCTTGCTTGCCCTCGTATTGGTCGTGATTAAATGTTTTCTTGCAAAAGGACAGTTTCCGGTGCCCGCTATTGTGGCGTTAAGCGCTTTTGAGTATATCCATCTTGTTGGTGAAACTATTTTTTGGGTAATGATCATCAAAGTTATTCTGAGCTGGGTGAGTCAAGGGCGCAATCCCATTGATGCAGTGATCTTTCAATTAACTAGTCCACTGATCGCCCCTATTCAGCGAGTTGTTCCTCCTGTCGGAATGATTGATTTTTCGGTTATGATATTTTTATTTGTCCTCTATTTTTTAGATTATTTACATGCCATATTAGCAAATAAAGTTATTTCTCAAATTATAGCTATGAGCATCTCTTAATGAAGCCATCGATAAAATTGGCCTTATATATTCAACCAAAGGCCAGTCGTGATCAATGGGTTGGATGGCATGGCGATGAATATAAACTCGCTATTACTGCTCCACCTGTTGATGGTAAAGCAAATGAGCATGTGATTAAATTATTAGCAAAAACATTCAGGGTACCTAAAAAAAATATTGTTATCATTAATGGAGAACTTAGCCGACATAAACGAGTAGAGATTATTGCACCGGAAATTATTCCGGAATCACTCGTTGAGGTTGTTCATCATTTTAACCCCAAGTAGTATCTACTTTTAAAACAAGGAGTCGTCTATGCGAGTAATAAAAAAAACCAGTATGGCATTTATCACGTTGAGTAGTTTGATAATGAGTATGAATGCATTAGCTGAGGATGTTATTGTCAAAATGACCACTAATAAAGGGCCTATCACGTTAGTTTTAGATGATGAAAAAGCACCCATTACGGTTAATAATTTTGTTGAATATGCTAATGCTGGATATTATGAGGGGACGATTTTTCATCGAGTTATTCCTGGATTTATGATTCAAGGGGGAGGTTTTGATAAAGAATTGTCACAAAAAGATACTCGCTCGCCTATCAAAAATGAGGCGGAAAATGGATTGAAAAATGTACGAGGTTCGATTGCAATGGCCCGTACAGGTGAAGTAGACAGTGCTACCTCTCAATTTTTTATTAATGTAGCAGATAATAAATTTTTAGATAATGGCGAGCGTGATTATGGTTATGCTGTTTTTGGAAAAGTGACGGAAGGATTAGATATCGTCGATGTAATAGCTAATGTAAAAACGAGTAATCAAGGACCTCACCAAAATGTACCAGTAGAACCGGTGGTTATTGAAAAAGTGGAAATACTTAAGTGATTTTAAAGCGAGTACTCGCTGTGTAGTCAATACCTAAAAGTACAGTTCTAAAAAAAGGCGCCTTAGCGCCTTTTTTTAGAACTGTACTTTTCAAAAATAACTTAAGAACTATTTTTTACATAGATAGTGACTTTTGCCCCTAATTGTAATTTCTTATCGTCTTTAATTGCATTCCAACTTCTTAAATCTTTAAGTTTAACGCCATGTTTTTGAGCAATTAAACCTAAGGAGTCTCCTTTTTTAATAGTATAGACTATTTTTGTCTCTGGACTACTTGAAGCTTTCTTAGCTGTTGCACTTTTTTTGTTAGTGGATTTTTTCTCATTACTAACTAGAGCAGTTGATTTCTCACTATTAGTAAAGCTTGCTCTCGCAATTTCACCTGATTCAATAGAAGAGATGAAGCGTTTTTCTAATGCCCTAGGTAATAAAACATAGTGTTCTCCATTTTCTCTGGTAACCCCTTTTTTGTAACCAGCATTAAGTGTTTGTAAGCGACCTTCAGTAATACCTAGTTTGTCTGCAGCTGCGGAAAGCTCGATAGGCTGATCTATTTTAACCGGAATTAACGCATGTGATTTATCGGCTTTAGTCAAGCTTACTCCATATGCTTCGGGATTTTTGAAGATAGTTTGTAATGCGAGAATTCTAGGAATGTACTGTTGCGTACCAGAGGGTAAACTGCTCAGTGACCAGTAGTCCGTAGGCTGACCTTTCTTTTTGTTTGCTGCAATTGCTTTCATCACTCTGCCCTCACCACTGTTATAAGCAGCTAAAGTAAGTAACCAATCACCATCAAACATCTTATTTAATTTTTCTAATAAATCGAGCGCTGCTTTAGTAGAGGCTACCACATCATGGCGTCCATCATAACGTTGATTTTGGGTTAAGCCAAAGTTTTTTCCAGTACTAGGAACAAATTGCCATAATCCAGCGGCATTTTGTGAGGAGACAACTTCAGTTTGAAAGCCACTTTCTATGACAGGAATAAGGACTAATTCCATAGGTAAGTTACGATCTTTTATCTCTTTACTTATCCAATACATGTAGGGTTCTGCACGCTTAGATACATCTTTAAAGTAACGTGTCTTTCCTTCATAAAAAGCAATTTCTTTTTGTACCCTGTCATTTTTTTCATTAGGCAGGGTCATTTCACTTGCTACGAAAGTCCAAATATCTTGTTTTTTAAATGTCTTATCGATCCAATCTAAATCCGGATTATCGGTTGTGGTTGGCGCAACAATCGTCTTAGCATTAGATTGACTTTGACAGCCAGTTAATAAGAATGTGGCGAATACAGTAGTAAATAGTAGTGTTTGTAATGTTTTTTTCATAGGATTAGGTCAATTTTCTTAAAACAATGTGGTACATAATATCGCAAAAGCAAATTATAAAAAAAAAATCAATGGGGTGCTTTTAGGATAGAGCTTGTACATTTGTATAAAATAATTTTTTTATGTATTAGAGAATACCTGTAATCATTTTTCTGTACTGCATATGTGGCATGTTTAAGTGTTTAAAGACGTTTAATTTTAGTGCTAGGTTCTTTTATTTTGTAAAAGAGAATGCACAAGGTTGATTTTTTAGAGAGATCACAAAAAAATCCCTCCATGAAAAAAAAGAAATGAAACTTTATGTTACTCCAAATTATATAAGGAGTGAATAAAATTCATCCAAAATTTCATCTCTATAGGGTGATAATAACCACCTTTTGAGATGAGTACAAGCTTTTGATTAAAAATTATCCCTTAATTTACGAATAAGGCAAAATGATTCCCGTGCATTTTTTACATCTATTTCTGGTAAATTAGGCCCCTGCATATGCTTTTTTATGATTAAAAAATAAGGGTTTATCAATTTCTCAGTTCCTAATTGTACAGGTAAACTGGGTAAATTTGCAGAATAAAGCATTTCAACATTTTTAATTGTAAATTCAATATGTTCATTTGATTTGTCAATTGAAGCAGAGAATTGTAAATTTTTTAAAGTGTATTCATGTGCTGCACACACTAATGTTTCATCAGGCAGCTGATAGAGCCTGATAAATGATTCGAACATTTGTTCGCAAGTGCCTTCAAAAAGTTTTCCACATCCCGCACTAAAGAGTGTATCACCTGAAAATAAAAAAGGATCAAAATAGTAACACACATGGCCCAATGTATGTCCTGGTGTTTCTATAACTTTGCACGGTAAATCAAATAAGCTGAGCACTTGATTATCTTCGACAACATGTGTTGCTCCCTTATTTAGTGTTTCACGAGGTCCATAAACAGGAATATCTGGGAATTGAGTCATGAGATCACAAATCCCATCGGTATGGTCGTAATGGTGATGGGTGAGCAAAATACCCACTAATTGGTAATCTTGTTCTTTTATGTAGTTTAATACAGAATTACTTTCTCCAGGATCAATAACATATGTTGGATGATTTGGAAGATTAGTTTCTGTTAAAAGCCAGATGTAATTATCTTCTAAAACAGGCAAACAGGTAAGTAATAGTGAGTTATGTGTAACAGTTTTGATATTTTTGTGAGCCATATATTTTATCGTAAATAGAGAGTCGATATTTAAATTGAGCAGGTATTTAAAAGAGCTCTCTTAATGCCAATATATCAAATATGGCATTAAGAGAGTAAATAAAGTCAATGAAGTACTATAGCTGATTTGGCTTAGTTGTTAATGAAATTTTCCCCTAAGGTAATATCAGCTTTGAGTACATCGAGCATTCCATGGAGTGCTTTTTCTTCAAAAGGACTCAAATCACCGATTGGTAAACGCGCCTCGACCCCATTTTTACCTAATTTAACAGGCTGAGCGAAGAAACGAGCAAACTCACCCTCGCCTTCGACATAAGTGCATTCAATAACATTCTGATTGCCTTGCATTGCACTGATCAAAGAAAGACAAAAGCGTGCTGCAGCCTGACCCATTGATAGTGTAGCCGACCCGCCACCTGCTTTTGCTTCAACAACTTCAGTACCTGCATTTTGAATACGAGAGGTCAATTTTTCTATTGTTTCAGCGCTAAAGTTAGCTCCTGGAACTTGAGACAATAGAGGTAAAATAGTAACACCAGAATGTCCACCAATCACAGGGACTTCAATTGATGTAGGCGCTACATTTAAGAGTTCTGCTACAAAAGTATTTGAACGAATAATGTCGAGGGTTGTTATACCAAATAATTTATTTTTATCATAAACGCCTGCTTTTTTTAATACTTCAGCAGCGATTGCTACGGTTGTATTCACAGGATTAGTAATGATACCAATACAAGCTTTAGGACATGTGGTTGCAACTTGCTCGATAAGATTTTTAACAATTCCCGCATTAATATTAAATAAATCGGAACGATCCATACCCGGTTTACGGGCAACACCTGCAGAAATAAGGACAATGTCAGCTCCCTCAAGCGCTGGTTTTGCGTCTTCACCTGAGAAACCTTTGATATTTACTGCGGTTGGAATATGGCTTAAATCAACAGCAACGCCCGGGGTAACAGGTGCAATGTCATATAAAGCTAAATCCGAACCTGCAGGTAATTGAGTTTTAAGTAAGAGGGCTAATGCTTGTCCGATTCCGCCAGCGGCGCCAAGAACTGCAACTTTCATTGGATGACTCCCTTTATAAAATTATGGTATAATGAATTTAAACATGTATCACTTGGATAATATGCCCATATACATTACACTTTTCTTGCTTTTTTGAATAGTACAGAGATCGCATTTTTTGCCTTTTTGTAAAAGTTCAGCAGAATTTATAAAATATGTAGCAACTATTTTGGTTAAATAGTAAAATGGGATTGACAATTATGTTTAAAAGCGCTATTTTCTCTCCCCTTTAAAACATTGCTCTTTTGTGTAACTGAGAAATCGTGTTTTTAACCTCTAAATTTTGGCATTATTATGTGGTTTTCCATATGTTATGTGGTAACCAGCTTTTTTCTAACTACTTTTAAAGAAATTCAGGAGTTTACCTTGGCTAACATTAAATCAGCTAAGAAGCGTGCGATTCAATCTGAAAAACGCCGCCAACACAATGCAAGTCGTCGTTCAATGATGCGTACATATATTAAAAAAGTATACGCAGCAATCGAAGCTCAAAATAAAGATGAAGCAGTAGCAGCTTTCGCTGTTATGCAGCCTATCTTAGATAGACAAGCAGCACGTGGTTTAATCCATAAAAACAAAGCAGCACGTCATAAGGCGAACCTAGCTAAACATATCGCAGCAATGGCATAATTGTTTTTTATTAATATTAAGAATCCCACACAGTGGGATTTTTTTAGCCCTATATTTTCTCTTATTTGTGATAATATTCTCCAAATCCAAATCCAAATCCAAATCCAAATCCAAATCCAAATCCAAATCCAAATCCAAATCCAAATCCAAATCCAAATCCAAATCCAAATCCACATCCAAATTTGAATAATTCTTCTCTGCCTTTATCTATGCTAGTGATCTTCATTCGTCAAATTAAGTAAATCCGATCTCCATTCAGTATTAATATGATCTAGGTCAAATGGTTTGACCATTGAGGTTGTTACTCTGATGTCAGCCAATGAGGGCTTTTTCTAAAGATTAATTAGGAGAAAAGTTATGACTGAACGTATCAATATCCAGGATTATCAACAAAATGCATGGAGAGGCTTTACTGTTGGAGAATGGCAAAACCATGTTGATGTGCGAGAGTTTATCCATCTTAATTATACCCCGTATGAGGGGGATGAAGCTTTTCTAGAGGGGGCAACCTCGAATACTACGATTCTTTGGGAAAAGGTCTCGGAGGGTATCAAAGAAGAAAATCGTACCCATGCTCCTTTAGATTTTGACACTGAGATTGTGTCCACTATTACGTCTCATAAAGCAGGTTATATTGATAAGTCTCTTGAAAAAATTGTTGGATTACAAACAGATGCACCGCTAAAAAGAGCTATTATGCCTTTTGGCGGTGTCAACATGATTGAGAGTTCTTTTAAAGCGTATGGTAAAGAGCTTAAACCTGAATTAAAACATATTTTTACAGAGTATCGTAAAACCCACAATCAAGGTGTATTCGATGTCTATACTCAGGATATTTTAAGATGTCGTAAATCTGGTGTACTTACAGGCTTACCCGATGCCTATGGTCGGGGTCGCATAATTGGCGACTATCGACGAATCGCATTATATGGCGTAGATTACTTAATGAAGGATAAGATAGATCAATTTAACTCTCTTCAGACTATGCTTGAAGAGGGAAAAAACTTACAAATGACCATTCAATTAAGAGAAGAGATAGCCGAGCAACATAGAGCCTTAGCTAAAATGAAAGAGATGGCTCAACAGTATGGGTTTGATATATCTAAACCTGCAAATAATGCGCAAGAAGCAGTTCAATGGACTTATTTTGGTTATCTTGCTGCGGTTAAATCTCAAAATGGTGCAGCGATGTCATTTGGTCGAGTATCTACCTTCCTAGATATTTATTTTGAGCGCGATTTGAAAGAAGGAAAACTTACTGAACGCGATGCTCAAGAACTTGTCGATCACTTAGTGATGAAATTAAGAATGGTTCGCTTTTTAAGGACACCAGAATATGACGAACTTTTCTCTGGCGATCCTATCTGGGCTACTGAATCTCTAGCTGGAATGGGATTAGATGGACGCACAATGGTTACCAAAACGACTTATCGCTTTTTGAATACGCTGTATACGATGGGTCCTTCACCAGAGCCCAATATGACTATATTGTGGTCCGAAAAACTGCCCATAACATTCAAAAAATATGCCTCAAAGGTCTCTATTGATACTTCATCATTACAATATGAAAATGATGATTTAATGAGACCAGATTTTAATAGCGATGATTATGCAATTGCATGCTGTGTAAGCCCTATGGTGATTGGTAAGCATATGCAATTTTTTGGTGCCCGCGCAAATTTAGCTAAAACGTTACTCTACGCAATTAATGGTGGAGTGGATGAAAAATTAAAAATTCAGGTGGGTCCAAAAACTGAAAAAATCACTGCTGAGTATTTAGATTATGAAGACGTCATGTCTAGATTAGACGGTTTTATGGATTGGCTAGCTAAACAATATGTTACAGCATTAAATACTATTCATTTCATGCATGATAAATATAGCTATGAAGCTGCCCTTATGGCATTGCATGACAGAGATGTCAGAAGGACAATGGCCTGCGGTATTGCAGGATTGTCTGTTGCGGCGGACTCCTTATCAGCTATAAAATATGCAAAAGTAAAACCTATACGTGATGAGGATGGTATTGCTATTGATTTTGAAATTGAAGGTGAATTCCCTCAATTCGGTAATAATGATAAGCGAGTCGATGAAATCGCATGTGATCTTGTTGAACGATTTATGAAAAAAATTCAACGCCTTAAAACGTATCGTGATGCAATACCTACTCAATCAGTTTTGACTATTACCTCTAATGTAGTTTACGGTAAAAAAACAGGTAATACACCCGATGGAAGAAAAGCAGGTGCACCTTTTGGACCTGGCGCTAATCCTATGCATGGTAGGGACAATAAAGGAGCTATTGCCTCTTTAACTTCGGTATCAAAACTCCCCTTTGCTTATGCAAAAGATGGCATTTCTTACACATTTTCGATTGTTCCTAATGCATTAGGCAAAACAGAAGAGGATCGAAAAACTAATTTAGCTGGTATGATGGATGGTTATTTTCATCATTCTGCCTCTATTGAGGGCGGTCAGCATCTTAATGTAAATGTATTAAACAGAGATATGTTGGTTGAGGCGATGAATGATCCTGAACTTTATCCACAATTAACTATTCGAGTGTCCGGTTATGCAGTAAGATTTAATTCATTAACAAGAGAGCAGCAGCAAGATGTGATTACTCGTACTTTTACAAGTTCAATGTAGTCTATATCTCATTTGACAAATAGTTAAGTTACCTTTCATCTGAGCTTACCGGAAAAGTGGTTGAAAGGTAACTAGTTGAAAGGCTATCAAATAATCTAACTAACCGTTTATAAACCTCATTTAAGGAGGTCACAATGTCTAGTTTAGGTCGTATCCATTCCATTGAAACCTGCGGCACAGTCGATGGCCCAGGTATACGCTATATCGTTTTTTTTCAAGGTTGTTTAATGCGTTGCATGTATTGTCATAATCGTGATACATGGGATCTTCAGGGTGGCAGAGAGATAACTGTGGAAGAGTTGATGGGAGAGCTCATTTCTTATAAGCACTACATGGATGTTTCTGGAGGTGGGGTGACTGCCACTGGTGGGGAAGCTGTGCTGCAGGCCTCTTTTGTACGAGATTGGTTTTTGGAATGCAAAAAAAAGGATATTCATACCTGTTTGGATACCAATGGATTTGTAAGACATTATGACGAAACAATAGATGAGTTGATTTCTCTTACTGATTTAGTGATGTTAGATATAAAACAGATGAATGATGAAGTTCACCAACAATTAGTGGGAGTGTCAAATAAAAGAACACTTCAGTTTGCAAATTACTTAGCCAAAAGAAATAAAAAAACGTGGATACGTTACGTTGTAGTCCCTGGGTTCACGGATGATGACGATTCGGCACATCGATTAGGACGATTTGTCTCAACTCTTTATAACATAGAAAAAATTGAGATTTTACCTTACCATGAATTAGGTAAACATAAATGGACGACTCTTAAAGAAAAATATCCACTTGAAGGAGTCACTCCACCACCTAAAGAGACGTTAGCCCGTTTACAGGATATTATCGAGGGATATGGCGTTCCAGCTGTTTACTAGCAGAACAGTAAAATAACCGTATAGCGTACTCATAGTAGAAGAGATAGCTAACATCCTTATTTAATCGCCAGTACCCAGTACTTACAAACTTTCGATAAATTCTTCATCTAATGTCTCAAAAGCCAATTTTAAAATGTTGGCAAATTCTAAATAGGACGGTGTACTTGATAGAGCGGGAGGATTTTGACCTGACTCGTTCAGTTTTTGATGAATTTCCTTGAGCCATTCGTTGAGCGATGTTGGTATAGGGGATGATGCCCTTTTACCTAACCAATAGAGGCACTGAATGGGAATTGATAATGCAAACGTGGCTGCAGTCGTTGCAATCGCTAAATTTGCATTGAGCATTAAAGCCCAACAAATTGAAAAAACGGCCAAAGGCGGCATGCCTCTAATAGCAAAGCCCGTTATCTTGATAACATGATATTCTTTAAAAATAAGAGATAACAGTTTTATACGAGGAAAGGTTTTTCTGTAGTTTTGCCCCTGTCTGAGTAACGCCCAGAATGAATCTTTAGGAGGGCGAGGAGGAATCTGTATCGACATTTTAATAGATATACCTAAGTTAGATGAATGAGTCATTGTTATTTTTAAAAATATTATCATGTAGGCAAGTAAAGATACAAATGATATTTTCCCCAATATAATTCACAATATTGTATAATTAATCTGCCAGGTACGATTCGTATCTATTGTTATTTTAAAACCATCTACTTTTCACTCTTTGCTAGGAAAATTTTATGTCAAATACTGTTGAAACCCAAGAAGCCATTCTTGTTTTAAATTGTGGTAGCTCATCTTTGAAATTTGCTATTGTAGACGCCTTAAATGGACACTTTTATTTGAATGGTTTGGCTGAATGTTTAGGTCTTGCTGATGCAAGAATAAAATGGAAATTAGACTTAGGTGGAGATGTTCAAAAGTCAGAAGCACAATTAGGTGATGGCGCGGCTCATGCCTCTGCACTCAGTTTTATTGTTGATAAAATACTAAGTACTAATTCTTCACTAGCAAACAAGATTACAGCGATTGGTCATAGAATTGTCCATGGTGGTGAAAATTTTACTCAATCAACTGTTATTACTGAGACAGTGGTTAAAGGAATTGAAGACGCTATTTCATTTGCTCCATTGCATAATCCTGCTGGCATTATTGGGATTCAGGAAGCAAAAAAAGCGTTCCCTCATTTAAGTGAAAAGCATGTTGCTGTGTTTGATACCGCTTTTCATCAAACGATGCCAGAATCCTCATTTTTATATGCTTTACCTTATCAGCTTTATAAAGAACATGGAGTCAGGCGCTATGGTGCTCATGGAACAAGTCATCTATTTGTAAGTAGAGAAGCCGCTAAATTTTTAAATAAACCGATCGAAAAGACGAATATTATTACTTGCCACCTTGGTAATGGGAGTTCCATCACGGCGATAAAAAATGGTCAAAGTGTCGATACCTCTATGGGGTTAACTCCTTTAGAAGGCCTTGTAATGGGAACTCGTAGTGGGGATATGGATCCAGCAATTATTTTTTATTTGCATGATACGCTTGGCATGTCTGTGGATAAAATTAATGCCATGCTAACAAAGGAATCTGGTCTTCTGGGTATTACCGAAGTCACCAGTGATTGTCGCTATGTAGAAGATAATTATGGTAAAAAAGAGGATGCTACCCGTGCGATGGATATATTTTGTCATAGATTAGCTAAATATATTGCGAGTTATACAACTCTTTTAGATGGTCAACTTGATGCGATTGTTTTTACAGGTGGTATTGGGGAAAATTCAGCACTAGTCAGAGAACTTACACTGAAAAAACTAGGTTTACTCGGAATTTTTTGTGACGATGAACGTAATCTAGCAACAAGGTTTGGTAAATCAGGTCTAATTACCAAAGACAGTAGCCGCTTAGCTCTAGTTATTCCAACCAATGAAGAATGGGTCATCGCGCAAGATACTGCAGCGTTAACAAAATAGTGTTAATTTAATAAAAAGGATTCGATATGCCACAAGCCAGAACTATAATGCTCATTCCAACAAGTGTTGGGGTGGGATTAACCAGTGTAAGCCTAGGTATGGTTCATGCCATGGAACAAAAAGGGATGAGTGTCAGCTTTTTTAAACCCATAGCACAGACTTATCATGACATTGATGCCCCAGATCATACTTCTGAAATTTTAAAGGCTAATTCTTCAATCTCTATCGGTGAATCTATAGAGATGAAAAAGGCTGAGGCACTATTAGGTACTGATCAAGAAGATGAACTTTTAGAAGAAATATTAAATCGCTTTCATCAAAATAATGATGGAAATGAAATTGCTTTGATAGAAGGTATAGTCCCAACACGTCGACATGAATTTGCTAATCATTTGAATTTTCAAATCGCAAAAACACTGGATGCTGAGATTATCTTTGTAATGGCGCTTGGAAATGAAGGGCCAGAACAGATAAAAAAACGTTTAGAAATTGCAACTGCTTCTATAGGGGGAACAAAAAATCCTCATATCATGGGGGTCATTATTAATAAGTTAAATGCCCCAGTTGATGATATGGGACGTTTAAGACCCGATTTGTCAGATATCTTTGAAGATAATGATAAAATTGGCGCTCAAAAAGTAAAAATTAACCCATCAGATCTACAAATTCATTGTCCTTTACCCATTTTAGCGACGATACCTTGGAATCCAGAGTTAATAGCGACCAGAGCAATTGATTTGGCTAAACACTTAAATGCACGTGTTATAAATGAAGGTGATATTGCTAAAAGGCGAATCAAATCTGTGACTTTCTGCTCGCGTAGTATTCCAACGATGCTTTCTTTATTTCGCTCTGGTTCATTGCTTGTTACCTCTGCAGATAGGCCTGAGGTGCTTGTTGCGATCAGTTTATCAGCTATGAATGGAGTAGAAATAGGTGCAGTATTATTAACAGGTGGATATGAATTAGATGCGAGAATTACGCGATTATGCGAACAAGCATTTAAAACAGGTTTGCCTGTATTTCTTGTGGACACAAATACCTGGCAAACTTCATTAAATCTTCAGAACATCAATTTGCAAGTACCACCTTCTGATAAAGAACGCGCACAAAAAATAATGCATTTTGTCGCTGAACAGATGAATGCAAATTGGATTGAAAAGATGACAGCTAACTCAAAAAGAGCCAGACGTCTCTCACCTGCTGCTTTTAGATTTCAACTCACTGAATATGCTCGTAAAGCCAACAAATGTATCGTTTTACCTGAAGGGAATGAGCCTCGAACCATTAAAGCTGCTGTGATTTGTGCTGAACGCGGTATTGCCAGGACTATTCTTTTAGGAGAAGCGGATGAGATTAATCATATCGCTGAGTCACAAGGATTAATATTACCGTCATCTGTACAAATCATGAGCCCTAAATCAATTCGAGGTAATTATGTCGATAGATTGGTGGAGCTTAGAAAAAGTAAAGGCATTACTGAAGTGGTTGCAAAAGAACAATTGCGAGATAATGTTATGCTTGGCACCATGATGTTAGAACGTGGTGAAGTGGATGGACTAGTTTCAGGTGCAGTAAATACAACGGCTAACACCATTCGTCCACCGCTACAAATCATTAAAACAGCCCCAGGTAGTTCAATTGTTTCTTCTGTATTTTTTATGCTATTACCTGAACAAGTACTAGTATACGGCGACTGTGCTATTAATCCTGATCCTACTGCAGAGCAATTAGCTGAAATAGCTATTCAATCAGCAGATTCTGCCACTGCTTTTGGTATTGAACCTAAAGTGGCTATGATATCCTACTCTACCGGTACTTCTGGAGCAGGAAGTGATGTGGATAAGGTCAGAGAAGCAACTGAAATCGCAAAAGCTAAGCGACCAGATCTTATTATTGATGGGCCGCTGCAATATGATGCTGCTGTAATGGCTGATGTCGCCCGTTCTAAAGCACCAGACTCTCCTGTAGCAGGTAAAGCAACCGTATTTATCTTCCCAGATTTAAATACAGGGAATACGACCTACAAAGCGGTTCAACGTTCAGCGAATTTAATTTCGATTGGACCCATGCTGCAAGGAATGAGAAAGCCAGTTAATGACCTGTCAAGAGGTGCGCTGGTAGATGATATTGTTTACACGATTGCACTGACAGCAATTCAAGCTACGCAATCTTAAATGGTATGGACTTTTTAGTTATTGCTTGAATCCATTATTTCAATAATTAGCCATAAAAGAATCATATGAACAGTGTATTCTGTTATGGCTTCTTTAAATGTATGCTTCAGATGAACGCAGGTCAAATCATTTTTTTCAACAAAAATTTTAAATTTTTTGATTTTATTTTGTGATTATTGCATTGTTTCACTTGGTTTGAATGAAAGCAACTCATCTGTATCTTTGTTAAGGCAAGAGGGGGAGTTTAGTTAATATATCTCTCAGATATATTGTTTAGAATTGAGACAATTTAGTCTTGCTGTTGCCTGAAAGCTTTAAATATTTGTCATATTTTACCTGTAGCAAATGGATCTGCAAAAAACAGTTTTTCTACTGTGTACAATCCCTTAGAAACTTTACTCAATGTGATTATTATCCCTACGCACAACCTCCATCCTTTTTTTCGTTTAGGCGAATAATAGGTGCTTTGATAAGCAACTATAAAACTAGGAACAAAAAACTACTTGAGTCGTAAATTGTAGATACTTTCAGGGATTTTTTATGTCGAGGGACTTACCCTTCCCCCCCCATTTTATAGCATTTAAATCAATTGATTATGCTAAAGTGATCACATAAAAAACCATTTATTAGTGGCTAATATAAATAATCAAACCATTTTTGGACAAGCAGATGAAGTTGCCGGGTTAGCAAGAATCTTAAAAGCTAATATGGTTAAAACAAGAAGTTTTTCCTTATGCAGAGAGATACGAATATAATAGTTTAATCCTAAATTTGAAAGAGTATCGATTCGTGCCCATATTAGAATAATTAAATGAATATTTGAAAGGCTTTTTTCATTTCAATGTGCGTTTTCTAAGCTTGCTAAATGAGGACGACCTTGAGAGATGATGAGGTAAATATTGTGATAAAAGTAGTTGCCACTATTTTGCTGTTATTGGGCATTTTGGGCTATGTTCAGGCAAAGCCCATAGACTGTTATGACAAATCGCTTAGTGAAGAATGTGAATTAACTTTCAACAGAGAGGCTAACTTTGAAAACTTTTATCATCAGAATCTTTATGTAAGTGCAACACAACAGCCATTTTTTAAGGAAAAAAGCATAGAAGGGATGCGCTCAGGAACTATTTTAAGGAAACTGGGTGATAAATTCATATTTCAGACATGGAGCTCCTCAGTAGGTATTCATTCTGAGCACGTGTTAGTTATGGAGTATTCAGAAAATGAGCTAACCGTCGTGAAATCTTTATATGTATGGGATGAATTCAATCACGATATCAAATTTAATAAAGTACAAAACTACGGTAAAGAATGTGAGCTGAATATAAAAGTCAATTCTGATGATTATGAGGAATTTTCTGAACTATTTAGTAATGTTAAAAAAATATGTGATGAATTAATTAAACCCTACACTGCTGAAATTCCAAATGCATATGGAAATGTTTTTTATATAAAATCTTACGAAAATAATAAGATCTCTCTAAAAAAAGTATTTTTTCCCAATAAGGGTAACGTTCTTTTAGAATTAGCCTGTATCGAAAATTGTGGCACTAATACTCAACGATATTTTGGCGAAATTGATAATAAATACCCTTTCATTCTAGAGTATGATTTGACTGCTCCTAAAGACAAAGGCGAGTATTATTATTTAAAGTTTGAAAATGAAATTCCAATTTCAGGTAGTCAATCGAACGGAGGGCATACTCTTTATGCATTAGGATCTCATAAAATCAAAACAGAATCTTTTGTATTAAGATCAAACCAAGAAGGATAACTGGGACTTTGGACAAATTTAAAGACTAAAAAAAATTATCCTGTCTACTTGTATCCAATGGTTTTATAACCGAGAGTTTACTCTTCTCATTCAGTAGAAATTGCGCTCAGTTTAGAGAACTCACATTTTTAAAATAGATGCGTTCATTGCGTGCTTGTCTTTAAATTGAATTATATACTCAGTGGAAATCAAGATGCAGGTTTGAGCATTCCTTAATACTGCTGAATGGTAATTCGAACAATATCTCCCCCTGTACCTTGAAGTAACTTGAGTATAGCCAGTTGTTTTTTTTTCAAAAAACCTAGTTAGGAAAATATTTCACTAGGATTTCTAATCGCCTGCAACAAGATCTCATTTTTGGGGAAATCTTAGTGTCATTCTGCTCATAGGGCTTTTAACGTGTTAGGATTGAGTTTTAAATGTTATTGAGCATTTTGCATGGCTTTTGTTAGTGCTCAATTTCGCCAGTAAAGCGATAACCTTCACCATGGACTGTCGCAATGACTTCTGGTGTTTGAGGATGAGATTCAAAGTATTGGCGTAATCGTCTTATAGTGACATCCACCGTTCTGTCATGTTCTTTAAATTCCCTACCTGTCATTTTTTCGAGTAAGATTTGTCTTGATTGTATTTTTCCTGCATGTAAGCACAAATGATGAAGCGCACGATATTCACTTCTAGGTAATTGAAAAGCCTCTCCCGTAGGGCTGATGAGTTGATGACTATCAGTATTTAACTCCCATCCATAGAAATAAATATGTGCACTAGGCGTATTCGGTTCAACGGATAATTCATTTTGCTTAATTAATTCTTCAGTTCTAAGTAAAGCTTGTTGTTTGGCTTTCATGGTCCTTTGTAATAAATTTCTTACTCGAATTGTCAACTCTCTTGGATTAAAAGGTTTTGTAATGTAATCATCAGCACCAATTTCAAGCCCTAGAATCTTATCTATTTCGTTATCTCTACCTGTAAGAAAAATTAAGCCGGCATCAATTTCGTTACGAATTTCTCTTGCAAGAGAAAGACCATTTTTGCCCGGTAAGTTAATATCCAATAGAACTAAATCCACCGTATGCGAAGCTAAAAAAAGTTGCATCTGATCGCCATTATTAGCAAGAAGGACGTGGTACCCTTCCGCCTCAAAGAGTGTTTTTAGAGTATTACGTGTCACTATTTCATCTTCTACAATCAGTAATGTGGGCGTTGTATTATTTATCATACTGGACCTATTTATTATGTTACTCAGAAATAAGGGGGAAATAATCTCAGTGCTGATGAGTACTATGCATATGAATGTTAACTCAAATGAAAAATTTTTACATTGATTTAACTTAATTTTGAATCTAATCACTCACTTATTTTTTATTGAAAATGGTGATTTAGGGGATCTTACCAAAAGATTAATACATTCTAGTAATGATAAAGTGATTCAAATCTTTAAGGAACATTAATTTTTCTTCAGAGTGAAATAGTTTTTCCTGTGCTAAAAAAGAAATCTGTTTATTTGCTTCTTCTATTAGTTCATGAGCCATTTTTTTTGCTTCATCTAACCCAATAAGACTTGGATAGGTGTTCTTACCAAGCGCTTCATCGGCGCCTGCGAATTTCCCTAATGTTTTGGTATCGCCAATCACATCTAAAATGTCATCTTGTATTTGAAAAGCTAAGCCAATAGCTTCTGCATATTTTTCAATCACAGATAGGACAAGGGGAGAATCAAATCGACTTGCTATTACAGGAATCATAGCAGCTGCTTTTATTAGTGCTCCTGTTTTTAAACGATGAATGTTTTTTAGGTCAGTGAATGTTATCGACTTATTTTCACTTTCAAGATCTAAAACTTGCCCACCACACATACCCATTAAGCCACTTGATTTAGCAAGATAATGTAGGATTTTAAGTTGTTTAGATGCATCGACATCCTCTAGAGGCCGAGATAAAATTTCAAATGCAAATGTTTGTAATGCATCCCCTGCTAATATTGCATTCGCTTCGCCAAATTTCACATGGCACGTCGGGTTTCCTCTTCTTAATGCATCATCATCCATCGCAGGTAAATCATCATGGATAAGCGAGTAGGCATGAATTGATTCTAAGGCTAACGCCATATAATTTAGACTAGAAGCATTAACCCCAAAAAGCTCTCCTATGGTATATAAAAGATGCGGACGAATTCTTTTACCACCAAGCAAAAGACCATAGCGCATAGCCTCAATAAGCGATTGAGGGTATTCATTAGCAGATTCTATCAAATTGAATTGATGGGCAGTAAAAAGATGAAATCTTTCTTGGGTTATTTGTAATGCGCTTTCGAATCTTTGTTTAATAGTCGATACACTAGAATTATTCATGATATAAATTTAATTTGTTTGGAAACTAGAAATCAGATAAAGGTGCATTAGCATCATTAGATAGAAGAATTTTGACCCGTTGTTCAGCCTCTTCTAATTTTTTTTGGCTCTGGCGAGCAAGGGCAATACCTCGTTCAAATTCTATTAATGATTCTTCTAACGGTGATTCGCCTTTTTCTAATTGCTCAACAATTTTTTCTAACTCTTCCATCGATTTTTCAAACGACAAAGTGTTTTTGTCATCTGGCGTATTTGATGTATTCATATGATAAATTTTCCTTATGTTTTTGAATTGTTAACTCAGTCTATTTATTCCTTATCCGATTATACTATGTAAAGCGACAATTGAAAGTTTTATATGGGCAAACCTAAATAGCTTAACAATTTAATTAATATGCCTCAATTACGTTTATCCAATGTATTAAGATTTATATTCTAATTTTCTTGTCTAAAATTGGAATTTTATAATTGATCAAAAACGAGTATCCTGATTTGAAATTAAGAGCATGGGTATGGATTTTATTCCTGACATATTCGATTGCATTTTTGCACTAAGCATTTTAGACTAGATTTAATTTTTTTATTTTAATTAATTGGGGATAAAATGTCATCAAATCTAACTCAGTCAATTGCCATAGGTATCGTAGTTAATCATGTGAATGAAGTCTTCATCGCAACAAGACCAGTACATACAAAATATGGTGGAATGCTTGAATTCCCTGGAGGAAAAGTTGAATCTAATGAATTACCTGAAGATGCTTTAAAAAGAGAGCTATTAGAGGAGATAGGTCTTGAAATATTAAAATACCGTTTATTTCACATTGAAGAAAAAAAAGCATCATCTGAAAATAAACCTAATGTTAAATTGTATTTTTATCTAGTCGAAGAATGGAAGAATACCCCTTATGGTAAGGAAGGACAGGATGTAAAATGGCATATTATTAGCTCATTAGATCCTAAAAAATTTCCACCATTAAATATCACGGTAATTGAGCGATTAAAAAATTTGACTTAGTGCTCTTTTAAAGAATAAAAAAACGATTTCCTTAAAAACGTAAATTCTTCGATTAATTAGACTTGATTTTTAATTAAAATTCACTATCATAGTCTTATTCGGTGTGTAGCGCAGCTTGGTAGCGCATCAGCATGGGGTGTTGAGGGTCGGAGGTTCAAATCCTCTCACACCGACCAAATCAATAAACTGCATTAAATTTTAATGACCACTTACAAACAAGAAACCCGCGCCAAAACTAGGTTAGCGGGTTTTTTTATGCCTTTTAGTCGCTATTATCAGCCTTTAATAAACGGTTTCAGCTTGATTGTTTGGTAACACGTGCAGTAACATGAAAACGTCCATTTAAAAAAATATAAAATAATTTATTTAAATGCCATTACTTATAAGATCTCTCAAATGATTAAATTATAGGGAAGCTAAGACTAAAATTATTCTAAATATTATAGAGGCCAGTTAGCCATGTTTTATTTTTTAAATAATTCTTAGGCTGAAGAAATGTTATGCATTGTAAGCAGATAATTTTCATGGTAGGATTTAGACAGTGGAGGTTGAGAATGGTTGCCTTTTGTGTCACTCTCAATTTCATCAACCAAAGACAATCAATTATCCAGGAGATATCATGCGTAAATCACTTCTTGCAATAATAACGGCTGCAATTATGAGTTTATCTTTCACTGCTTCGGCGGATTTAACAACTCATATGCAATCATTAGCTAAACAATTTCAAATTGTTAATACTACAGAAGATTCGGCTGAATTTATCGCGGCTTTAGACGCCATGCGTACTGATGCCCAAGCAGCATCAGAAATTCTTCCTGGTTCTTTAACGGAAAATAGCGAGGAAGTTAAAAATTATAAACAAGGCTATAATGATTTAATCGCTGCAATTGACGCTGCAGCTGAACTTGCTAAAGCAGGAAAAATGGCTGAAGCAAAAGTTGCTGCAGAAAAAATTGCTGAAGTGCGCAATACTAATCACAAACAATTTCGCTAATTAGCTTAGATTATCTTAGGATAAAAGCGAATTGTACTCAGTTACATTAAAACATTGCGATTTAAGGAATTAAATCGCAATGTTTGCTACCACTCATCTTCTAAATATCTTGGTTGACTGATCAAAATTCCACCTATTAATAATATGATAAGGCAAAACCCTAGAAAAATGAAAGGCGCCGTCCAGTTCATAAACCATTCATGGAAGAGCCCAAACATTAAGGGTCCTGCACAACTTAGAAGATAACCAATTCCCTGCCCAAAAGAGGACATAGAAGCAGAGCCTTTAGAAGTCCTGGTTCTTAAGTTAATTAAAGTCAATGCAAATGGAAATGTACTAGGGCCTAAGCCAACTAGTATGACCCATACCATAGGGTAACTCATCGGATTTAATAATAATCCTAAATATCCTAAGATAAAGCAAGCAATACAGCCAATAATAAAAGCCAAGGGCTTTTTTAATCGAACAGCCGCAATCGGAGCAACAAATGCGCTGAGTAGGCCTAGAGCTGAAAATAGACCAACCATATTCCCTGCAAAGACTTCGCTTGCACCACTGCTTGTAAATATACGAGGTAACCAACTGAACATTGCATAGGTGTTGAGAGATGTCATACCGAACATTAAAGCCAATCCCCAGGCCAAAGGAGATCTCCATACTTTACCTTTTTTACGATCATTTATCTCTTCTTGTGATAACGGTTCAGCCGCTTCAAGTGCAACTGAAACATCCGAATTATGGTTAATTAGATTTTCATCCATAAGCTTTTTTTCTGTAGCACTGAATGCTTTAACTTCTGGATATTTAAACCAAATGTATAGCCAAAGGACTAGGCTTATCAGTGCAAAAATAGCCCAGACTCCCAGAGAGAATCTCCAATCATATAAATTGGCCAAAGGAACCGCCATGAAAGCAGGCATTAATGTCCCTACTTGCAGAATTACAATATAATAAATACTCATTTTGCCAATTTTTTCAGGAAAATAGCGTTTTACTAACGGGGGGAGTACTACATTACCCATGCCCATTCCTAGTAAGGCAACGAGTGAGCTGAGTAAAAAAAATGGGATGCTAGGGCTTATCGATCGTAAGAATAGACCTACGAATGCAAACAACATGGCAACAATGACCGTTCTTTCAAGATTAACTTTGCGTATGAATGTTGGAGTAACAATACCAGCAGCGGCAAATGCCATAGTGGGTAGCATACCAAATATACCGATAAGAAAATTACTAAATTCAAATGAGTCTTGTAATTTTTCAATAAGAGGTGTCAAAGAAGTTACTGCTGTTCTTAGATTAAAAGCTGTCACAAGTACACTTATCAGAATGAACACTCTCCCTTGCTTTATGGTTAATTTTTTTGAGGGGGTGATGTTAGCCATGAAGACTCCTTTCTGAGCTAAAGATAGATTAGATTACCGCAGGAAATTTTACGAGGTTTTATAGTTACTTAAAAAAATAACCATATTTACCTAAGATGCCAGACAAATAGAGTTAATGCAAGCGCTTCAAACGAATTGTATGAATTTGAAGCGCTTTCAATTTAATGTGTAGGGTCTTTGTCAATGAGAACCGCTTCAAGCAAGTCTAAATCGTGTAACAATAAATTCATGGTACTATTACTTATCTCTTTTCTTGCTCTTAACGTATAAAGTTTAGAGCGTTCTGCTCTTAATCCCGCTAGCATAAAACGTTTTTCGAGGGCTTCTAAAGCCATTGAACGCTCTTCATTTTCTTGATTGTCCATACGACGTCTAAGCGTTGTGGTTGCATTAAAACTGGCCTCATGTAAGATATCATCATCATAATTTTCTTCTGCATCATGTGATAGATGTTCTTGCATCTTTTGTATGGTTTTAATGGCTGCTTCTGCCATCGCTAATTTAGCTATTCTCTGCTCTGCCTCTAGGGCCTTATGATCAACTACTTCAACTCCTCTGAGTAAAAAGGGTAAAGTCACTATAGCGACAATAATAGAAAGTAGAATAATGCCTGTAGCGATGAATACCAGTTGGTACCGACCAGGAAAAGGAATGGCATTTTCGATGTCCATCAGTAATGGAATAGAAAGTACACCAGCTAAGGTTATTGCACCACGTACACCGGAGAAAGTCGCAATAAAAATGTCTTTAGTTGAATATTGGGACAAAATCATAGGTTTTTTCTTAAACAGTGCATCCCCTCCTTTTTTCATGAGGTAAAACCATGAAAATCTCAATATAAGCAAGGCTAAATAAATAATTGGTACGTATAAGAAAAGTATTGAGGTTTCAATTGTTTTATCAACTTCAGCTTGAATGATGGATGAGGTTAAAATATCAGGCAGTTGCAATCCTAACATGATAAATACCATACCATTAAAAACAAACTCTAGCATGGTCCATACACCATTAGCTCTAAGTCTTGTGGCAATAGATGCCTGTCGCATGACACCGGTTTGATTGAAGGTAATACCAGCAGCAACAGCAGCTAATATACCAGAAGTATGCAGGTGTTCTGCTACTAAATATGCAGCAAAAGGCAATAATAAAAGCATTACGATTTGCGTTGCAGGATCGTCACCACGCCATCTTATCATGAGCATTAAAGCTTTTGAATAAAGCCATGTGACGGCTATACCTGCAATGAGTCCTCCAATCGCTACCTTGATGAACTCAACAGAGGCTGTAGACACGCTAAATTCCATCATTCCGGTCGCGACCAGAATGGCAAATTTTAAAGCAACAAGGCCTGAGGCATCATTCATTAATGCTTCACCCTCTAAAACACCCATTAGACGATGAGGCATTTTTCCTTTGCCCACGATACCAGACAGGGCAACAGCATCGGTAGGGGATAATACAGCAGCTAAGGCAAAAGCAGCGACTAAAGGGAGTTCAGGCAATAGCCAGTGAATAAAATATCCAATACCTATGACTGTAATTAACACAAAAACTAAGGCCAATCCTAGGATTTCTCTTGAATTTGCAATAAGTTCTCGTAAAGGCGTTTTCCATCCATCTGAAAAGAGAAGAGGAGGGATGAAAAGTAGCAAAAATAAACCAGGTTCAAAAGAAACATGCATCCCAAAATAAGGCAATGCCAGAATAGCCCCTAATCCAATTTGGATAATAGGAAGAGGAGCTTGAAACGGGAGGATCTGGGTTAATACACCAGACAGAGATACTGTCAGGGTAAGCACCAAGATGGTTAAAAATATATCCATAAATACTGTAAAACCTCAAAATTAAATCTAGAATCTCACTAAAGCGCTTTTTCTAAAATGGTTTGGCTAATCTCAAGAGTAATGTCTTGTTTTTCGCCTAATTGCGTCATGCCGTGTTCTTTTAATTTTGCGAGAAGTTTAGGTATGCTCGTCCTCTCTATGCCATATGCACTTAGTGTGGTAGGGTTACCCATTTGTTCAAAAAAGTGTTTTGTCGCTTCAATAGCGCGATTGATACGCTCTTCTTCACTACCATCTGTAATACCGAAAACACGCTCAGCATATTGTAATATTTTTGCGTGTTTGTTTTGTCTCATCGTATCGATGAGTGCTGGTAAAATGATCGCGAGTGTTTGTGCATGATCTAATCCATGAAGAGCAGTGAGTTCATGACCTATCATATGTGTTGCCCAATCTTGCGGCACACCTGCGCCAATCAGTCCATTAAGTGCCATCGTTGCGGCCCACATAATATTAGCTCTTATCTCATAATTTTCTGGTGTGGTTAATGCTTTAGGGCCTTCTTCTATTAGAGTGATTAAAATCCCTTCAGCGAATCTATCTTGAATGGGCGCATTTACTGGAAAAGTTAGATACTGCTCGATGGTATGAACAAAGGCATCGACAACACCATTTGCGATTTGGCGTTTGGGTAAAGAATACGTTGTTGTCGGATCAAGAATCGAGAATAAAGGAAAACAATGCTTGGACATAAAAGATAATTTTGCCCCAAGACTTGGTCTGGAAATAACAGAACCACTATTCATTTCAGAACCTGTTGCCGGCAAGGTTAATACGCTACCAAAAGGAAGAGCATTTGTTATGTTAGTTCCTCGTGTTGTGAGTATTTCCCAAGGATCGCTTGGATAATTAACGGCAGCTGCAACAAACTTAGTTCCATCAATGACAGATCCTCCTCCTACAGCAAGCAGAAAGTCGAGTTTATTTTTTCTAATCATTTCTACTGCTTTCATCAGTGTATCGTAGGTTGGGTTTGCTTCAATGCCTGAAAATTCCTCTACATGGAATCCATTAAGTGAGGCTAGTACAGAGTCATATACGCCGTTTTTCTTAATGCTTCCACCACCATAAAGCATTAGAATACGAGCATCTTTAGGAATTTCATTAGCCAAAGCACTAATTTGATTTTGTCCAAATAATATTTTTGTTGGGGTGTGTAATTGGAAATTGTACATATGAAACTCCTTAAAGTATGACGAAAAGAAAATGGTAACTACCTTTTTCTGAGAAATGTATCTATTAAAATACAGGGGTATTAATTTTTCAAACCAAATTTAAATCAATTCGCTTTTGCCAGCATATGGGTTAAATCCTCAATGATATCATTAGGATCTTCCAATCCTATGTGTACCCTAAAAAGTGTCGTATCGACATGGAGTTGCATGTTTTGGGGTCGAGTTTTTGCTAAATCTTCTGGTATGATGGGTAAAATTAAAGACTCATATCCCCCCCAAGAAAATGCCATTTTTAATATTTGAGTGTTGTCGACCATTGCCGCAATTGTATCTTTGTTCTGGTTGTTTGAAAGCGTAAAAGAAAACAAGCCGCAAGCACCAGTAAAATCTCTTTTAAAATATTCATTGCCAGGACAGCTATCAAATGCAGGGTGAAGTATTTTATCAACTTTCGGATGATTTTTTAAAAAATTAGCGACTAATAAGCCATTTTGCTCATGCTGTTTAAGACGAGTAGCTAATGTTCTCAGTCCTCGACTGGCCATATAAGCAGTATCGCTATCAATGGTTTGACCTAATAAATAGGTTTGTTCTCTTAGGATATCCCAGCACCTTTCGTTACTGACAGCAAAACCTAGCATAAAGTCAGAATGCCCAATTAAATATTTCGTTCCGGACTGAATGGAAATATCAATGCCATGCAATAAGGGTTTAAAAAAGTAACCAGCCGCCCAAGTGTTATCCATCATAATAATGAGTTCAGGATTTTTTTTACGAGCCTCTTTAACGAGCTTTGGAATATCTTGAACTTCCATGGTAATTGAGCCTGGAGCTTCTAAAAAAAGGATACGAGTGTTTTTTGTAATTAAGTCAGTTATTCCATCTGTTGCAGTGGGATCAAAAAAGGTAGTTGATACGCCAATTTTTTTAAGAAAATTGTTGCAAAAACTTTGTGAAGGCTCGTAGGCAGAACCTGTCATTAAGATATGATCACCTGTTTTTACAAAAGCCAGGATTGATTGAGTGATTGCAGCTGCACCGGAGGGAAAAAGGGCACAACCAGCCCCTTTTTCAAGAAGACATAGCGATTCTTTTAGCGCAAAATGTGTCAGCGTACCCCTTCTTCCATAATAGAGGGTGGTCAAATGATTTTCTTTTCCTGCTTTAGTCTTATCAGCAAGAGAATCAAATATCACAGAGGAAGTTCTTTGAATAATTGGGTTTACCGCTTTTTGCGTATATCTGTCCCTTCTCCCTGAATGGATGAGTTGGGTATCTACATTTTGTAGACTATCAAATTCTTTCTTGTCCATTTTTTTCCTCAATCCAATGGCTTAGTTAGTAATTTTTGCACAGCTCAATCCAATTAAAATTGTCTATAGCTTTGCAAAAAATGACCAAATCGAGAGATTGCAGTTGTGAGCTCATCAACTCTTGGCAGTGTTACAATCCTAACATGATCGGGTCTAGGCCAGTTAAAACCTGTACCTTGCACAAGTAAAACTTTTTGTTGTAGTAAGAGATCTAACACCATTTTTTGATCATCTTGAATATTGAATTTCTTAATATCAATTTTAGGGAACATATAAAGAGCACCTTGTGGTTTAACGCAAGAAACTCCAGGGATTTGATTAAGTAATTCATAGGCTACATTACGTTGTTCATAAAGACGACCACCGGGGTGGATAAATTCTTCAATACTTTGATAACCACCAAGTGCGGTTTGGATAGCATGTTGCATAGGTACATTGGCACAAAGTCTCATTGAAGCGAGCATATCAAGCCCTTCAATATATCCTTTTGCATGTTTTTTAGGGCCATGTAAAACCATCCAACCTTGACGGAATCCTGCAACGCGGTATGTTTTTGATAACCCATTAAATGTCACAGTTAAAAGATCTGGCGCTAAGGTACCAATAGAATGGTGCACTGCACCATCATACAGAATTTTGTCATAGATTTCGTCGGCAAAAATAATAAGACCGTGTTGACGTGCAATTTCTACTATTTCTAATAAAATGTCTTTACTATACACAGCACCTGTTGGGTTATTTGGATTAATGACGACAATAGCACGTGTTCTTGGTGTTATTTTTTTTCTAATATCTTCAATATCTGGAAGCCATCCTGCTCCTTCATCACACATATAGTGCATGGCATGACCATTAGAGAGCGTTACTGCTGCAGTCCAAAGTGGATAGTCAGGAGCAGGAACAAGAATTTCATCACCTGTATTTAAAAGCGCTTGCATCGCCATCACAATCAACTCAGAGACACCATTACCGATGTAAACGTCTTCGACATCCATATCTCTCATATCTCTTTTTTGATAATGTTGTACTATGGCTTTTCTAGCAGAAAAAAGTCCTTTCGAGTCACAGTATCCTTGCGAGGTGGTTAAGTTTTTGATGACATCTACTAAGACTTCATCGGGGGCTTCAAAGCCAAATGGAGCGGGATTACCAATATTTAATTTGATAATTTTGTGCCCCTCTTCTTCCATTCGTTTGGCTTCTTTTAACACAGGCCCCCTAATGTCGTAGCAGACATTTTCTAATTTATGTGATTTATCATATTGTTGTAGTAAAGGGGAAGGCGTATTTGGCATAGAGGGTCCTGTATTTAAAAGGTAGATAAATAACGTAATCAATTGAGAAGTTCGGTTTAAGAATCTTCACTAAATATAATTATGCAGTATTAATTAAAACGTGTCATGTTAGAATCAAAAAACATTACAAATCTAATTGTATTATATGCGTGTTCTACGATTATACAAGATGAAAATAAAGTACAACGTTATTTCTAAGTCAGATTTCTTTATTTGTATGAAATTTTTTTTCTGTCACTTATTGGCATAAAAATTAGGTTTAATTGATGAGATGATTTCGTTTTTGACGGGAATCTTTAATTGAGTATAACGCGTTTTTTTGAGTACACTAGGGTATTTAAGGAATGTTTTGCTGTCTTTGATCAAGAGAAGATGAAAATAGGATATCGAATAGTCCGCTATGTTGATAATGTTTGAATAGTCAAGCAAAGCAGAATAAAAGCAGAAAAGCCCTGTCAATGGCTGCGAAAATATCAGAAACGTAAAGTAGATTTTATAGAAAATTAATTCAAGTGAGTGATACCCTTTAGACGTCATAAACTCATCATTCGTATGTAGAGGTTAAATGATTGTTTCTGATTTAGTAAAAGCAGCAAATGGTCTACTTCTCATCTACTAACGAATATAAAAGTAAACTTTATAAAAGAGTCCACTTTGATTATGGATGCCATGCTAAAAATTTAATAGGTACCTAGCCGCGGGTGTAAGTAATGATATTGATGTTAACACTAACAAAACAAAGACAATTTTTTTGATGACATCAATAGGCCACTTGATAGGATAGCGCTTTTGTATCATGGACATTACTAAAACAAAAGGAAAAGCCATTGCAGAAAGGGTGATAATTTGCCAATTGATGTGGCCATTATAAATCTCTAACGCTATACGAACTATAGCGTTAGCGGCAAAGGAAAGAACTAAAAATCTTTTTATTACAGTTAAGGCGATAGGTTGACGATAGACGATATAAACCAAAGGGGGACCAGCAGTAGAAAATAGTCCTCCTAAGATACCTGATAAGCCGCCGAAAAAAGCAAACAAAGGCAAAGAGCTCATTTTTTCAGGTGTTTTCTTGGAGAGAATAAGTAAGAAACTCGCAATTAAAATCGTCAATCCTAATAAAATTTTAAGGTAGACTTCTAATTCTTGATTTAGAAAATTTAGCAGATACAGACCAATGACTACCCCAATTAGACTTAAAGCAAGGGAAGTATAAAAAGGCTTTTTAGGCAAGGGTGCCTTGTCTGATTTGAGTGAGGGTAATGCATTAGCTAATGAAAGAATACTGATCACATTGGCTGCAGTTGCTAAATCTAATGTGCCGAAAAGCGATATCAATCCTAAGAAAATGAGTCCGAATGCAAAACCTGTTAAGTTTTGCGCAAAGCAAGCAAGTCCCACACATCCAAAGAAAATTCCGTAATCGGCGAATGACATTATATCTTATCCTTATGCTTTGGTTTTTTGTAAAAAATCACCCAAAGTAGGGTTATTTATACGATTTGATTTAATGAATACAGGGGGGTGTCCAATCGGAGCTTTAACGCTCACAGTCTGTCCGCCTTCATAGGAGGTGTCTGACCAAATATGGATCCAAGACTGCCCTTTAGGTAAGTATACTGTGCGTTCATTTTGTTCCGCCGCATAAACCGGAGCAATCAATAAGTCCTCTCCATAAAGATATTGATCAAAAATATCAAAAGTATTTTCATCTGTTTGATAGTGCATGACCAATGGACGTTGCAATGGAAGACCTTTATGATACGCTTCTTCTATTAGGGTTTTAACATAAGGCACGAGCGCTACATGAAGCTGAGTCATTCTCGCAAAATGCGCATATGCTGTATCATCTTGCCAGAACTGGAAGTTATCTGCTGGTCGATTACACTCATGCGTTCTCATTACAGGGGTAAAAAGAGACATTTCAGCCCAGCGCATAAAGAGTTCTGGAGTTCTGACATTACCAAACAAGCTCGTATATCCACCGATATCACTATGATGATAAGCATTACCTAATAATCCACTAGACAGCGCAGCAGGAATAACAGTAACCAGTCCATCATGTCTTGAGAAATCGACAGATTGATCGCCTCCCCAGAGTAATGGGCAATGTTTTTGTACGCCACTGTAACCAGCACGCATAAAAAATACTGCATCACCAGTTTTATCCTTAGCAGCTAAAGCATGCGCATTGACTTCAGCCCAAAGTACAGGCCATTCATTGTGACGATGTTTAGGATCGCTGTTGTCTGAAAGTTTAAGATCGATAGGTAAATATTCACCAAAGTCAGCCATCCAGCCATTAATGCCAATATCCAGCATCTCTTTTTGGATGATGCGCTCAGAGAACCACTGTTTAGCTTCAGGGATAGTAAAGTCTACAACGCCACAGTAAAACTCACCAAAGTCAACGTTATAATCGCTTCCATCCAACTGAGTTGCCATATATCCGAGTGCTTTACCTTCCTTATACATAGGTCCATCGATACACAAATAAGGATTAGTATAAGCTAGGAACTGAATATTTTTTTGATTGAGTTCACTTATCCATTCTTTAAGATTTGGATAGCGTTTTTCATTGGCTTGCCAATCCCAAAAAAGTCTCACACCAAAGCTAGTTTCACGGATACCACTCCAATCTTCACACCATAGAGCAGAAACTTGCACGCCTTTTTGTAATGCATCTTCTAATCTCTCCTCGGCATGTGCCCTGCCTTTTTTGAGGCCTAAGACTGCCCCTCCTATTATCCAATCAGGAAGTTTGGGCTGGCGTCCAAAGAAAAGAGATATAGACTCTACAATACCAGTAATAGTCTCATCAATAAACCAGACTAAGGAGCTTGGTATAGCCCAAAATTGTAGTTCGTGAAAGTCATCGTGTTGAAAGTCGAAATCGGCATATGCTGTAGTATTTGCATGGATTGCATAGACTTTATCTCGTGCTTTAGTTAATGATATAAACGTAGGTTGTGGGTAATTTGTATTGTAATAATCACCACCTGCTTTATTTTCTACGTCAGAACGCCATGTGATATAGGTGCTCTTGTCACGTCCTACGCCCGGCTCTGATGTCCAAAATGGAAAATTGCGGCCTTTCAAATTGAAATATGACATTTGTTCACCACCGCCCCATACAGGAGCCATTTTATCAGTTGGTGTTCTTACCCAAAGGCGGTTGTATGCCTCATCATGGCTTTGTAGAGACATCTCAATTTTTTTATCAGACTCAACGGTAAACTTTATAGTAAGTATTGGGTTATTGATTGCTTTTTCTTGTTCATTTAAATAAAAATCAATTGCAATAAGTTTTGATTCATTTGTTGTGATATGAAAAGCACTCAAACCAATGCGCGATTCTACATAATCTTTAATATTAAAGTTTCCACGGTACATATCCATAGTTTCATGGCCAACACCTGTAAAAAAAACAGGGGTTGAGGTTTGATGTTCAATCAATGCAGTGCCGTTATAAGAAACAGAGAATGCGTTATTTTGTTGGGTAAGTTGTAACAAGGTCTTTTCCTCAGATTCGAAAATGCTCCTCCTGCAATAGGGGGGCATAATTTGTTATAAAATGTGCATTAGTTTTGGGTTAGTCCTGCATCGATGATCATATTTTGGCCAGTAATTCCTCTGGCTTCATCCGATGCCATGAAGAGTGCAGCTCTTGCAATATCAGATGCGGTTAAACGATATTTCAATGCTTGTAAATTGATAAATTCTTGATTAAGTTCTGGAGTTAACCAGAGTCTTGCTTGTCTTTCTGTGACAATTGCGCCAGGCACTATGCTATTAACACGAATACCTTTATCGCCTAATTCTCTGGCCAGTGAGCGCGTCATACCGTTTATCGCGGCTTTAGAAGTCGTATATCCTATCATACCTGGACGTCCTCTCATCCAAGAAATTGAGCCCATGTTGATAATGACCCCTTTTGATTGCTGAGCCATTTTTTTAGCGACAGCTTGTGCGCAAAAAATATGATGCTTCAGATTCAGACCAAGGCAATTATCCCAATAATCTGGTTCTAACTCATCGAGAGTGTGTCTATCATCCTTACCTGCATTATTGATAAGTATATCAATAGCATGGTCAAAGTGCTGTTCAATTTTGGAGATAGTTTCTCTTAGAGCATCAATGTTTCGTAAGTCACAAGCATAGAAGGTAGGTTTGTTTTCACTAAAACTATTAATTAAATTTGCTGCACTTTTTTCATCAACATCAATAAATGCAATGATGGAACCTTGTGCATGGAATGCTTTAACGAAGGCTTCACCAATGCCAGAGGCACCGCCAGTAATTAATACGTATTTTCCTTTTAAAGAGTGGTATTTGGTTAAACTGTAATCAATATCATCGTTCTTTAAAATGGCATCTAAATCAAAAGGGAGTGTGTCAGTTGTTTGCATAAATCACCTAAAAAAAACATCACACGTTGTCGTGTGATGTATCAAATCGTTATTATTTAATTATTAGATTAAGCTATGCCCATGCATAGGTATTTAATATCTAAGTATTCATCAATGCCATGTTGTGAACCTTCGCGTCCGAGGCCTGATTGTTTAACGCCACCAAATGGTGCTTCAGCGGTAGAGATTAAACCGGTATTGATACCGACCATTCCATACTCTAATGCCTCACCGACCCTCCATGTTCTGCTGAGATCTTTTGTGTAGAAGTAACTCGCTAATCCAAATTCAGTATTATTGGCTAATTTAATTACTTCCTCTTCACTGTTGAATCGCATGATAGGCGCAATAGGGCCAAAGATTTCTTCACATGAAACACGCATCGAGGTATTGACATCGACTAATATAGCAGGTGTCATAAAATGACCTGCAAGACCCTCTGGATGAGCTACTTCTCCACCACAGATAAGTTTTGCACCTTTAGAAATTGCATCTTCAATAAATTGCAAGTTTTTATCAAGTGCTTTTTGATCGATAAATGGACCAATTTGAGTAGAGGCTTCTAACCCATTACCTAATTTAAGTGCTTTGACTTTATCAGTCAATTTTTGCACAAATACGTCGTACACACTATCATGAATATAAAAACGATTTGCACAGACACAAGTTTGACCATTATTACGGTACTTAGAGATTAAAGCCCCTTCAACAGCAGCATCGATATCCGCATCTTCAAAAACGATGAAAGGAGCATTGCCGCCAAGTTCCATGGAGCTTTTTTGAATGTGTGATGCCCCTTGTGCCATCAGCATGGAACCGATAGGAGTTGAACCTGTGAAAGTCAGTTTTCTGACTATTGGGTTATGAGTCAGTTCATCTGCAATAGGCGCAGCATCTCCTGTGATGACATTAAAAACGCCAGCAGGGATCCCTGCTTGAAGAGCAAGCTCAGCTAATGCTAATGCAGAGAAAGGAGTTTGTGTCGCTGGTTTTAGAACCATAGTACATCCTGCAGCAAGTGCTGGACCTACTTTTCTTGTGATCATCGCTGCAGGAAAATTCCATGGAGTAATAGCAGCGCACACACCAACACCTTGACGAATAGTAACTAAACGGCGATCGTTTGAAGGTGGGGCTATCACCTCTCCTTCAATTCTTCTCGCTTGTTCTGAAAACCACTCTAAAAAGCTAGCACTAAAGAGCACTTCCCCTTTGGCTTCATTTATCGGTTTACCTTGTTCAAGAGTCATAAGCTTCGCTAAATCTTCTTGGTTTTCGATAATTAAGTTATACCATTGGCGGAGTAAATTACTGCGTTCTTTAGTTGTTTTTGTTTTCCAAACATCAAATGCGGCTTTAGATGATACGATAGCTGCTTGTGTTTCAGCCTTGCCCATATTAGGAACTGAACCGATGACTTCAAGCGTTGCTGGATTAGTTACATCAATGCGTGCTTGATTGCTAGCATCCTGCCATTTTCCATCAATTAGACATTGTTGTTTAAATAAAGAAGGGTTATTAAGAGTGATCATATTTTTTCCTTTAAAGTGAAAAGAATCATTTAATTTAAGCATCATTTAAATAATGACACACAATAAAAAAGTTATAACTTAAAAGTACAACGATAGTCTAAGCAACCCTTAACAGGTACTTTCATGCTAAACAACTTTCCAGAATCTGGAAATTGCAAGAGTTCTTCTTGACTGCGGCCAATACTTGCAGAAGTTACATATAAAATATCTAGATTTTCACCACCAAATGCACACATAGTAGGACATTTAACATCGATAGGGTAAGTTGCAACAATTTCACCAGCAGGTGAAACTCTGATAATAGCGTTCCCCTCAAAAAGAGCAGACCAATAATAGCCTTCGCTATCCACCGCCGCACCATCAGGTCGACCAGTCCCATAGATTTCACGAGGCATAGATAGGAATGTTTCCCCCTCATCAATAGTGCCCTCTTCTAGATTAAACGCGTGACGATAGATGGTAAATCTTGGAGTATCAGAGTGGTAAAGGTATTGGTTATCAGGGCTAAATGCAACACCATTAGAAGTAAGAAGACCGGATTTAAATTGGGTTAACTGCTTACCATCAAAGCAATAGAATGCAGCAACACTTTGGCTTTTATCTTCATCTACAGTTCCTAACCAAAAGCGACCTTTTGCATCAGCACGACCATCATTGAATCGTGTGATGCTGTTATCTGTAGGGTTGTCGGCTAATTTTTTTATTGGCTTTGCCTGAGCATCTAAATACCATATGCCACTTCTCATACCGGCAATAAATCCACCTTGCTCATGAAGCGCAAAACAACCTACATGTTCGTGGGTTGCATACACTGTATGAGTGTTGTCTAACGTATTATAGGCATGTATTGCTGGCGCTGTGATATCAACCCAATATAGGATCTGCGTTCTTTCGTCATAGCGAGGGCATTCACCTAATTGTGCTTTGTGTGGTAGTAAAGGGGTAAAGGTTGTCATAGTGTGGTTATCTCTTAATTGTTTGCCGCTAATTTAGAACTTTCTAGCGAATCAATTTTAATTATACAAGTAACATTCATAGAACAATTTGGTGCTAATGTTTCTATTCCATGGCTTTTCGGATCATTGGTGTTGATTGCCGCATTGCGATGAGTTACTGGCTCTATAGCAATAAAAGTACCTGTAGGCGGTGTAAAAATCACTAGATGGTTTAACGCCTTAGATGCATAAATATCAATTTGACGATTAAATTCAGGCTGCTTCAAAGAAAAATACCCTTCAAATCCACTTAAGCAATTGTCTAACTTGGGTGTTTCACCCAGTGGTTGAAAAAGTTCTTTAAGTAGTGAAGAGTCTATTTCAATCGACTGGCTTGGCAGCATATTATCATCATTTTGCCAAAGATTTTTTGCAATAAATTCACAGTGTGTTTGCGCTGATCTTTTAAAAAAAGGATGCCACCCTAAACCGCAAGGCATAGTCTTGGCGTCTTGATTTTCAACCGTAAGGCTGAGGTGTAATTCATTATTTATGAGTTTAAATTGTTGATCGACTTTGAAAGCGAAAGGCCAATCTCCCTCACTCTTTGGCTTATGAGATAAGGTTAATGTAGCTTCATCCTCTTTAACTTCACTAATATTCCACTCTGACTGCCATCCAAGTCCATGAAGCGCATGTGGACTGTCGCCAAAATTTTTCCTAAGCGTGTATTCTTCATCTTCCCACTTGAACTTTCCATTTGCTATTCGGTTAGAAAAAGGAACAAGAGGATAGCAAGCGGTTAATCTTACTGTTGGGTCTTTAAAAAAAGTTTCTTCATCGACTTCTCTAAATACCTGCTGCCCTAAATATTCAAATGACAAGATAGCACCTCCTAACTTAGGAAGTAACCTTAATTCACTGTCTTTATTTTTTAAGCTAATAATGTCGTTGTTGGATTTAGTCATGGTTATAATCAGTGCGCAAGTAGGTTTGTCCTACTTGCGTCATTTAAGGGTTAATTACTTGCAGTTAAAGTATAACATATGCGTTAATAGGCACTTTTTTCTTGAGATTGCGTCACTTGTAGCGTTGAAGTACCAAAGGTTTGAGCGGCTTGTTTTGCACTATTCATCAGTAATGCTAAATCAGATGCAATAGCTACAAAATCATATCCATAACTTTGGTAAGTTTTGATCATTTCACTATCTGCGCCAACTATACCACATGGGATATTCATTTTTTTGCAACGAGCAGCTGCCTCTTTGAGGGCATCTTGAACAGGTTGAGCGCCTATTTGTCCAGGATAGCCCATTGTTGTGGAGAGATCTCCAGGTCCAACGAAAATAGCGTCCACGCCATCAACAGAGGCGATATCTTCAAGTTGTGCTAATGCTTCTGGCGTTTCGATTTGTAGAATGATCGTTAGAGGTTTATGTGCATCTTTTAAAAAGTTTGGGAATGTGCCAAAACGGCTACCACGATGCATTGCAGCAACACCTCTGACCCCGTTTGGCGGATAACGAGTATAGGAAACAGCGGCTTCAGCTTCCTCTTTATTCTGGATGAAAGGAAACATGACGGTTTGTGCCCCAGCGTCTAATACGCGTTTGACTAAAACCATTTCACTCCATGGTAGACGAACTACAGGAGAACCTTGTGTTCCACTTAACGCATGAAGCATACCTACCATATCAGGTACATCCATAGGAGAATGTTCCATATCAACGACTAAAAACTCAAAACCTGCCGTTGCCATCAGTTCAGAAATTATTGGATTAGCAGTCATTAACCAAGATCCAATCAGAGGAATTTGACGTTTTTGTGCTAATTCGATTCTAGCTTTAAAAGGAATTTGTGAAATAAGTTGTGTTGTCATAGTTTGCTCGTCATTAATTAAAAAATATCAGGTTCGCTGATGTCACCTTCAGCGCTTAAGAAATCGAAATCACATCCAAGATTGGCTTGGGTCACATGTTGTTGGTAGAGCGCTTGATAAGAGCGAGTTGCTCTTGGTTTAACTGGTTTCCATTGGCTTTTTCTTTCAGCAAGGGTCTTGTCATCCACTTTCATGTTGAGTGTGCCTGCATCAATATCGACCTCAATAAGATCTCCATTCTGGACTAATGCTAATGGACCACCAATTGCAGCCTCTGGAGCGACATGAAGAATACAGCTACCATAGTGTGTTCCACTCATTCGACAATCTGTAATTCTTATCATATCGGTGACACCTTGCTGGAGTAATTTTTTAGGGATAGGTAAATTCCCCCACTCAGGCATACCCGGTGCTCCGACGGGACCTGCATTTCTTAAAATAAGAACAGTATCAGCCGTCACCTCTAAATTTGGATCATCTATCATAGCAGATAGAGTCGCATGATCGTCAAAGACCAAGGCCGGACCGGTATGCTTACGAAGATGCGGCTGAGCTGAACTCGATTTCATAACTGCGCCATCTGGGCATAAGTTGCCTTTTAATAGAGTTAATGTAGAGCCCTTATCTAAAGTAATAACTGGATTTGTTAATGGTCTAATAATTTCGTTATCTAAAATTTTTGCTTTAGCAATTTCCTCACCTAAAGTTCTTCCTAGGACATGCTCGGTGTCTAGATTAACAAATTCAGTTAAATTCTTCATTAAACCGTAAAGTCCGCCCGCAAAGTGGAAATCTTCCATTAAGGCGTTCCCCGCAGGAAAAATATTTGCTAGCACAGGAATTTTTTTCGCTATTTCTGCTATTTCTTCCAAGGTTAATCTAATTTTTAGGCGATTAGCCATTGCAATAATATGGATAGCCGCATTAGTTGAGCCACCTAATGCAAGATAGGCGACAATGGCATTCTTAAAGTTTTCTTTGGTGATATACGTTGAAGGGCGTTTGTCTTGCCATACGGCATTAATTATTTCAACACCACATTGTGTGGCTAATCTGACATGATTTGCATCTGCTGCAGGGATAGTACATCCACCTGGAATTGTAACTCCTAGAATATCAGCGATTGAGGTCATGGTAGAGGCAGTCCCCATAGTATTGCACGTCCCTATTGAACGTGTCATTGCACTTTCAAGTTCGACCCAATCATGTTCTGTGATGGCGCCTAATCGTAATTCATCCCAATATTTTTTTGTATGTGTACCTGCCCCGGTTTTTTGTCCTCTCCATTGTCCATTAGACATGGGGCCTGCGGGGCAGAAAATGATTGGTAAATCGACACTAAAAGCACCCATTAATAAACCAGGGGTAGACTTATCACATCCACCTAAGAGCACAGCGCCATCGACAGGATGTGAGCGAAGTAATTCTTCTACTTCCATGGCTAGAAAGTTTCTATACAGCATCGTTGTCGGTTTAACCATGACTTCACCGACAGATAAAGCCGGTAGTTCAACAGGAAACCCTCCAGCTTGCCAGATACCGCGTTTAACTTCTTCAGCGCGTTGACGAAGATGAGAATGGCAAGGAGATAGGTCACTCCAAGTATTGATGATGGCTATAACGGGTTTATTCATAAAATCTTCACGGCGCCAGCCAATTTGTGCTAAACGCTGGCGATGAGCAAATGCTCTTATAGTGTGAGGTTTAAACCAACGCTGGCTTCTTAATTCATCAAGAGTCACTTTGGGTGTGTTTTTCACTGACATTGTTTTTCCTAATCATCTAATATTGGGTTATGGAATGCCTATAGTACGAATAATGACAATCCTTTTTAAATAGGGTATATTTTATATCGTAGCGCTGCGAAATGATAACGCTCAAACTGTTCCAAAGCAAGTAAAAATGCTGTTTCTTGCGCATAATTATCATTCACGTTTGGATAGTGTGAAGTGTGGCTCATATCTCTAAGTTTTTAAAATCATAGAAGTTTAAATAGGAAGCTCTTGCATTATTGAGATTAAAAAGATTTCTTTTATGATATGACCCACAATTTTGATTTGTAGTTATTGTCTTTCATAGTAATTTAAACAAAAATAGCTGGCTAAGAACGCAAATGTGCAATATTGTTTTTTTTGTTGCGTAAATAATAATTTAAGGAAGAAATGATGGTATTAAAACGGCAGATCACCTCGCATTTGAATAAAAAAAGCAAGACTAGACAAAGACGTGGCACCAACCGAACCACCATGCAAGATGTTGCTAAGCAAGCTCAAGTGTCTGCAAGTACTGTCTCTCTTTATTTAAGAGATCCTAAGGGTGTATCTCCTAGTAAGGCAAGTCAAATCAAAGCAGCAATCGATAAATTAAATTATGTGCCTAATTTATTGGCAGGAGGGCTAGCGGCGACAAAAACTAGAGTCATCGCGGTAATCGTCCCTTCATTAACAAATGCTTTTTTTGCTCAAACAGTCAGTGCCATGCAGCGTTATTTAGATCAAAAAGGGTATCAGTTACTGATAGGCGATTCAGATTATGATGAAGACAAAGAGTATGAACTAGCTAAAACTTTCTTAGCATGGTCCCCTTTAGGTCTCGTCATGACCGGTGCTAAGCACAGCGATGCATGTGAACGCTTATTAAAATCTACCCAGACAAAAATTGTTCAAACTTGGGAATTGACCGCTTCACCTGATTTTTTTCAAGTGGGATTTTCTCACTACAATGTAGGAAGGTTGGCAGCATCTCATTTATTTAGCTTAGGCAAAAAAAAGGTAGCTTATGTTGCCGCGAATCTCTCTTTTGATAGACGCGCTACTGAGCGTGGCCAAGGTTTTTGTGAAACTTGGGATAGACTAGCCAAAGAACCGCCTACTATTATCGATATCGAGGGGCAAGTAAGCCCTGTAAGTGGTGTTAAAGCACTCAGTGAACTTCTATCACAAGCACAGGCATTTGATGCAGTTTTTTGTTCTAATGACATCATTGCAATGGGTTTAATGCTAGAAGCTACAAGGCGTGATATCAATATACCCAATACACTCAGTGTAATTAGTTTTGGTGATCTGCCCTTTGCTGAAATTTTATCTCCTGGTCTTACGACTATTCGTCCACCGAGTGAGTTAATCGGTCAGCATGCCATTGATGCCATCCTAGACAGCGATACTCAAAACCCTCGCTTATTGCAAGGTTTATCAAAAGAAGGTAAAAATGCGCAAGTAGATTTGGCTTTTGAATTAGTTATAAGAGGAAGTAGCTAAATACTGTTCTGAATGATTCTCTATTGAAAGAACCAATTTAATTCGTTTTTAACTGCTTGAATGGGTTCTTTTAATGATTGAAAATATGACTACTTTCAATCATTAAAATGTCATAATGCTAATAGAATACAAATCATATAGCGATTAGTTTAATTGATACTGATAAGTCTCATCGAGTGATTTCTTACAGTTAGCAATTGTTTGTTCAAAGCGTGTTAACCAAACTTGACCTTCTTCCCCTGATTCTTTTAAGAAGAAATCACGCACTGGTTTTGATGCATCAATAAAGGCTTGTTTTTCTTCAGCAGATGGGTTGTAAACAGTACCGCCTGTTTTTTTGAACTCTTCATAAGCTGCATATTCATTATGTTTAGGAAATGCACGTAAGTATTGATTTTGTGCAGCAATACCATCAATCACAATTTTTTTCAAATTGTCAGGCATGTCTTTGAATTTTGCGTCATTAAATACCCAAGCGCCGCCCATATAAGCATGCTCATCTAATGTGATGAATTTAATGCTTTCATTGAAACGGTTCATAACGATATCAACCACACCATTTTTTGTTCCATCCACTACCCCTGTTGATAGCGCAGTATAAACTTCAGGCCATGCTAAAGGCGTTGGTGAACCACCAAATGTTCTAACTAGTTCTTGTTGGATTTTAGCTGGAACAGTTCTTAATTTTAAACCATTCACATCTGCAGGCGATTTAATTTGTTTTTTGGTCGTCGCCATACTCCTCCAACCACCTGAGTTAGATACCATCATTAAACGTACATTTGGAGCATTTTCTAACAATTTTGCTCTCACATCTTTAATAAGGGCTTCATCATCGTATACACACTCAGCGATACGATCATCTGGAAGTAAATAAGGTAAATCAAAAGCACCTATTGGATCCCAAAAGTTAGCTAATTCAGGAATTGTGGTTTGGAAATAATCATATAGTTCTTGTTGAACCCCAGAGATACACTCTTTAGCTGAACTACATAATTGACCAGATGGGTAAATTTCTACTTCAATTGCACCATTTGAGCGTGATTCAACATGGTTTTTGAATACTAATAAAGATTGGTGGTTATAGCCATCTAAGCTTGTTACATGTGGAGCTATGATGGTGTAATCCGCAGCCATTGCAGCGGATGACATGAAGCACACTGAACCAATAAGTGCAGCTAAACCTTTTTTGATGAAAGAAGTTTTAGAACTATTTTTAGACATAACGTATTTCCTTTTTTAAGAATTAAAACAAGAAACTTCAATGGGTATTACAGCATTTATAGACTTTCTGACTATAGCAATATATTCAGAAAGTCGAATTTCTACACTACATTAATCCAGCTAATTGTGGTAGGCCGATGATTAATGCAGGGAATATTGAGATAAGAATGATAATCAATACATGACTTAATAAAAATGGCAGTATTGCTTTAGTGATTTTTTGGATAGGTTCTCCCGAAATTCCCGCTGCAACAAATAGTACAAGACCCATAGGTGGTGTAGCTAAACCGATAGATAAGTTAACACACATTACAACACCAAAATGAACAGGGTCAACACCAGCAGCGATTAATGCAGGCCCAAAGATAGGAGCGAAAATTAGAATAGCAGGGCCAGCATCAAGGAACATACCTATGATAAATAACAGTAAATTCACTATTAAGAATAAAACAATTGGGTCACTTGAAATCCCGTTGAAAAATTGAGTCACAACTTTTTCGACACCAGAAAAGCTGATCGCTGATGCGAAACCTGTAGCTGCTGCCACAATAATTAACACTGCAGCTGCATTTACTGAAACTTTAGCGAAAAGTGCGTAGGTACTTTTCAGGTTTGTGGTTCTCATGATGAATACAGATAAAACAATTGAGAACAGAACAGCGATTGCAGCCGCCTCGGTAGGAGTAAATATTCCACCGTAAATACCACCTAAAATAATTACTGGGGTTAAAAGGGGTAAGAAAGCCAATTTAAAACTCTGCCATCTGTCTTTTAACGGCGCTCTTGCAATCATTTCTACTTCAGGATATTTTCGCATTTGTATGCGGTTAACTATCATTAAGCCTACACACATAAGTAATCCAGGAACAATTCCGCCCATAAACATAGCGGCAACAGATGTCTTCATGGTAAATGCATAAATTAACATGATCCCTGATGGGGGAATTATGGTCCCTAAGACGGTTGAAGCAGCAGTTAAAGCTGCAGCATAGCTCTTATTGTATTTATATTTTACCATCTCAGGAATAAGCATATTACCTATTGCAGAGGTTGCTGCTACGGAAGAACCTGTTAATGCCCCAAAAATCGTAGCGGTAAGAATAACAACATGACCTAATCCACCTTTCATGTGTCGTACACATGTTTGAGCGAAGTTAATAATTCTAGTGGTAATACCACCGCTAGACATACACTCACCAGCAAGCATGAAGAATGGTAGCGCCAAAAGTAAAAAATTATCTAAGCCGGAGTAAGTTCTTCCATAAAGTACACCGATGAATTTGGACTTATCAGCTTCAAAAAAAGCTATCATTGGCGATAAGCCAAGGGCAAAAAGAACAGGTGCGCCGATTGCTAAAAAGATTAAAAAATAAAGTAAAAATAGTGGTGAAATCATAAGAGGTATCCTTTTAATCAGTCAGTTGATTTTTCTATAATATCGACTGTTTCACTTTCATAATGCTTTTGGATGGTTTGTTTGTCTGAAAAAAGAAGGTGAAGACAAATGAGTAATTTTTCCAAAGCTGCAAAGCAGGTCAACCCAAAGAAAATAGGTGCAATACCATAAAGCCAAAACATTTTAATTGGTAAACTATCCGCCGTTACATTACCTTTTAAAAAATGTTGGTAACCAAAATAAATCCAGACACTAAAAGTAATTATGGCAATGATGTGAGTTAAAAACATTAAAAGTACGTGGAGTCTGGTGCCTTTAATTAAGTCTGTAAATAGCGTCATTGCAATATTTTGATTGGCGAGATAAACCATCGGCAAACAGAGGTATGTCATATAGATCATTAAAAATCTTGATACTTCATCTGTCCAATCTAAAGGCATATTTAAAATGTATCTGAATCCAATCTGGCAAATGACAATAACTGTCATTGCCAGTAATAATACCCCACTTAATTGCGCAAAAAATTTCGCAACGGGATGATTTATTTTCCCTAATATATTTGCAGTTTTAAGTAACATAATTTCTCCATACTTAACTAATTCAAACTTAGTATTCAGTATTTTATTTCATTGTTTAAATAGTCGAATCAAAATTATGTAGTCAACGTCAAGTTATTGCAGGTGACTAATAATTAACCGAAAAGAGTAATGCGATATTTCGTAGCGCTATGATGAAATAAAAGCATATGTAAAGTCTACAATTATTTAACTAAAATGTGACATCAAGCGTGTTTTTGTTAATAATGCGTTAAGAGTGTAAAGAATAATAGACGAACAAGAGATGTTTAATCTTGTTAACATACATAGAAAAGTTTTAGAATCGAGAGTATTTATAAATGAGAGCAAAAAGCGTCTATAAGTTAAATTCAAAAAGAAAAACCCCACATGTGTGGGGTTTTATTAAGACTTGAATACTATAGACGAATTACATCATACCGCCCATACCACCCATACCGCCCATGCCACCCATACCGCCGGCCATGTCAGCTGCATTATCAGATTTTGGTAAATCTGTAATCATACACTCTGTAGTAATCATAAGACCAGCAATTGACGAAGCGTATTGTAGAGCAGAGCGAGTCACTTTAGTTGGGTCTAAAATACCCATTTCAATCATATCACCATATTGTTCAGTCGCAGCATTATAGCCTTGGTTGCCTTTAGATGATTTGACTTGGTTTACAACGACAGATGCTTCTTCACCTGCGTTCGTTACGATTTGGCGAAGAGGTGCTTCCATCGCACGTAAGGCAACTCGGATCCCAACAGTTTGATCTTCATTTTCACCCGTTAAGTGCGCTATTGAAGCAGCTGCACGGACAAGAGCAACACCACCTCCTGGTACTACACCTTCTTCAACGGCTGCGCGTGTCGCTTGAAGTGCATCTTCAACGCGTGCTTTTTTCTCTTTCATTTCTATTTCAGTAGCGGCACCGACTTTAAGAACAGCAACTCCACCAGCTAATTTAGCTACGCGTTCTTGTAATTTTTCTTTATCGTAGTCAGATGTTGCTTCTTCGATTTGTTGACGAATTTGTGCCACGCGACCTTTGATATCAGCATCATCACCGATACCATCAATAATTGTTGTATTATCTTTATTGATTACAACGCGTTTAGCTTGACCTAAATCGTCTAGTGTTGCCTTTTCAAGTTCTAAGCCTATTTCTTCTGAAATTACAGTCCCTTTAGTTAATACTGCGATGTCTTGAAGCATCGCTTTGCGGCGATCGCCAAAACCAGGTGCTTTAACTGCTGCAACTTTAACAATACCACGCATAGTATTAACAACAAGAGTAGCTAAAGCTTCACCTTCAACATCTTCAGCGATAATAACAAGTGGTTTACTTGCTTTAGCAACAGCTTCTAATATAGGAAGTAATTCACGGATGTTACTGATTTTTTTATCTACAAGAAGAATGTAAGGAGAGTCTAATTCAACAAGACCAGCTTCCGGTTTATTGATGAAATAAGGTGAAAGATAACCGCGGTCAAATTGCATACCTTCAACGACATCCAATTCATCTTCAAGTCCAGTGCCTTCTTCAACTGTAATAACACCTTCTTTACCTACTTTTTCCATAGCTTGAGCAATTAAAGTACCCACTGTTTCATCTGAGTTTGCAGAGATAGTCCCTACTTGGGCAATTGCTTTAGTATCTTCACATTTAACAGAAAGTTTTTTCAACTCTTCGACTGCAGCAACTACAGCTTTGTCTATACCACGTTTTAAATCCATAGGGTTCATACCAGCAGCAACAGCTTTAAGACCTTCTGTTACGATAGATTGAGCAAGAACAGTCGCTGTTGTTGTACCATCACCTGCCGCATCATTCGCTTTAGAGGCTACTTCTTTTACCATTTGAGCGCCCATATTCTCAAACTTGTCTTCTAGTTCAATTTCACGAGCAACTGACACACCATCTTTTGTGATAGTAGGAGAACCAAAAGATTTATCTAATACGACGTTACGTCCTTTAGGTCCTAATGTCACTTTTACTGCATTTGCAAGTATGTTTACGCCATTTAACATTTTGATGCGAGCATCGTTTCCAAATTTAACATCTTTAGCTGCCATGTTATTTCCTTTTAATAATAAGTTTTAATGAGTTAATGACTAAAATAGTTGTCTACTATTTATGGTTTGAATCAAGTTGAGAATTGAAATTACTCAACAATCGCTAAAATATCGCTTTCTGATAAGATTAAAACTTCTTGGTTATCAATTTTTTCAGTTTTAACACCATATCCATCATTAAAAATAACGGTATCACCAACTTTTACATTCATAGGCGCAGTTTTACCATCATCAAGTAAACGGCCAGCACCTACTGCGATAACTTTACCACGGGTAGATTTAGCTGCCGCAGAACCGGTTAGAACAATTCCACCTGCTGATTTAGACTCAACTTCAAGACGCTCAATGATAACGCGATCATGTAAAGGACGAATTTTCATGAATAATGCTCCTATATTAAAAAGATTTAAGTTAAATAAAAACGATTCAACACCTATCAAAGGTAGTTAAATACGAAGATATTCGTATATCATCAAAGATGATTACACGCATTTGTAAAGGTAATTTGAACTACCACTGCTTGAAATGTTGGGATCAAATAGAAAACTTCAAGGGGACAAGTAAAAAATAATTTTAATTTTTTTATTCTTAATGCTATCTTTTGAGGGAAGTTAGCAGACAAAGGATGTTTAAGCAATAGAAATAGTAACCGAACAAGTATATTAACTGACTTGAACTATTAACATAATCGTTTCAGACCATTTTCATCGTAAGGCAGAATCTATGTTTGATTTATTCTCTACCACTATGTTACTTTTTTTGATTTTAGATCCTCTCGGTAATCTTCCGATTTTCATGTCAGCGTTGAAATATTTAGATCCCAAAAGAAGGCGAATTATAGTTATTCGAGAACTAATGATAGCTCTTTTTGTGATGCTACTTTTTTTATTTGCCGGTAATTCTATTTTAGGCGTATTGAATTTAAGACCCGAAACCGTTTCAATTTCGGGGGGGCTTATATTATTTTTGATTGCAATAAAAATGATCTTCCCTACATCCGAAAACAATAGTTTAGGATTAAGAGTTGGAGAGGAGCCATTTATTGTCCCACTCGCTATCCCTTTAGTTGCTGGGCCATCGATACTTGCGACTTTGATGCTGCTTTCTAATCAAAAATCAACAGATATTTCTAATTTGGTGATCGCACTATTGGTCGCTTGGGCTCTCTCTGCAATTATTTTATTGATGTCGAATGTCTTACTTAAATTGCTGGGTAGTAAAGGAATCAATGCCTTAGAACGCTTAATGGGGCTTATTCTTATTATGATATCCACACAAATGTTTTTAGATGGCATTAAAACCTATTTTTTGGCTTGGACTTCTTAGTTTAGAATTAAGTCATTTGGCTGTAACATCTTACGCGATTATGTAAGAGAAATTTATTATGGTATTATGCCATTAAAAAGTAGAGTGCAACGATTGCCTGAACTGCAAAACGCTAGCACTGGCGAAGGCAGTTTAGCTATGTTATTGTGAAAAAGTTTGCAGTCATGATGGGTCATCTCCTTGGTGACGACGGGTTGATAAATAATTTCAAGTCCAAGAGCCCTGGCCGCAGTCATAATGCTTGATGCCGTAGCCTGATTCTCACCAAGTTCATAATCAGGTAGGTTAATAATGACACTTTTAAAACCTGCATTCGCGACATGTTGCATATCATTGGGTTCAAGTGCCGAGTGAACAAATAAAGTTTCAGTCAATTGCAACAAATTAGGTAATGAGTTATTCATAAAAAACACCTTAAATATTTTTAGGGGGATGTGGCGTTTTGATTAAGGCCTTATGTAATGAAAGCCTTGTGCTTGTAATAGAGCTAATTGGTAAACTCCTGAAGAAATGACACAAGCCCTTTTGATTAACTGGTTGGATTGAAGATTCATGCCATTTAAAGAGTTTTGACAAGCTAGAAGCTCCACATTCTTTGGTAAAGCCTCCCAATCGGTGTTCACTTTTTTTTCACTATTTTGCACAAGCGTTTTAACTGCATCACTATTGAAAACAACACAAATTTTAACATTGTCATTAAATCCAGGATGACATTTATCTTCTGTGTTTTGTATTTCTTTAATCAAGTTTTTAATGTTTTTGAAGACTATGTTTTCTCGTGTTAATTCTGCACTGTGAAATACGATTTTCATTAAGGTAACCCTCCAGAAAAGATAAAACTCAGAAAAATTCTTTTGAATAATGTTCAATTGGGTTCAACACTTTCTTTTAAACTATCATGAGGATAGTCAGCTTTTCATATCAAAATCACAAAAGATTAATTGGTATTTTTATATAAGTAACCCCATTATCTTCAGCTGGTGGCATTTTGCCTGCTCTAATATTCACTTGCACCGAGGGAAGTATTAATACGGGCATAGGCAAAGTTTTATCTCTTGCTTCACGTAAGCTGACAAACTGTTCTTTAGTTGTTCCCTCTTTGACATGAATACTATGTGCCTTTTGTTCTCCAACTGAGGTATGACAACAAGGAACTCTAACGCTAGGAGGATAGTCATGGCATAAAAAAAGTCGTGTTTTGTCGGGAAACCTTAATAATTTTTGTATTGAACCGCCTTTCCGCGTGTGCTGTGAACGTTAACTATTAGGAAGTTAACTTGCTGTATTTGAGATGGTGGTAG